>JARRPX010000049.1:0-18174 GCA_037382465.1 Anaerolineales bacterium
CGGTGACAGCATCGGGGTCCGTGCCGCCGGTCAAGACGTAGCCGGTGAGCACCCCGCCGGTGTCGGTCACGTCCACGATGTAATCGCCCGCGGCCAGACCGCTGAAGTCGTACGCACCGCCGCCTGCGGTGGTTTGGGTTGAAAGCACCGGCTCGCCCAGGTCGATCGCACCGTTGCCGTTGGTGTCCTCGATCAGGTCGATGGTCACCCCGTCGATCCCCGGCTCCCCGCCGTCCTGCACCCCGTCCCCGTCCAGGTCGTTCCACACGAAGTCCCCGATCGAGGCGGCGACCGGATCGGTGACCGTGTCTTCGACCGGCGTGGGGATTTCGGCACTCGTGACGGACGCCGTGTTGCTGATCTCGGTGATGCCGGGTGCAAGCGGATCGTCCACGGCGACGTCGTAGGTAACCGTGAGTGTGTCGCCGGGATCGAGCGCAAAGCCATCGCCGGCTTCGACGAGATCGGGTGGTACGCCGTCCGCCAAATCCGGGTTGGCGCCCGCGGGCACGTTGTCCAGCGTATCCGTCTGTAAATAGCTGGCGGCGATCTCGATATTGTCGAAGTAGACGTAGTCGTTGTCCGCAAAACCCTGATCCATGGTCGCGGAGGTGATGAGGCGAACGGTGGTGTTCATCGTGGCGGAGATGTCACCGCTGATGTCGTAACTAAACGTCTGATAGGCAGCATCCGTTCCCGGTCCGGCGAATTGGCCGATCGGAGTCCAGGTTGCTCCGCCATCGTCGGAAATCTGGACCTCGACGTACTCCGAAGGGTCTTCAAGCCCGCCACGCCGGTAGATGAGACTAATCGTGGCGGAGTCATACCCAGTGAGATCCGCCTCGCGTTGTACGCCTTCGCCGCCGCCGTCGTTGTCACCCAAACGAAGCTGGTAATTGCTGACGTCATTGATGATCTGCTCATCTTGCCCGATGGGTGAGCCGTCGTCGCCAAACTCCACCCAGTTGGTGGCCCATGACGCCGTACCGTCATTATTGTTGTACGCCTGGGCGTTGAATTCATCACGGAAGGTGTCGGTGACGACGAGCGGGCCCGTCGCGACCGTGCTCTCGGCGACGTAGGTCGTGCCTGCAGGAAGCGGATCGGAGACGACCACGTCCGTCGCCCGGCCGGCGCCGTTGTTGGTGATCACAATGGTGTAGCTGATCGTATCGCCCGGGCTGACGGGATTTCCGGCCGCACTGGAGGTTTTGTCTACGGACAAATCCGGCAGCAAGGTAACCGTGACGTCCTCGTCATCTTCCGGATCTTGACCGGCAGGCGTATCGTCGTCCTGCGCGGCGGTGCCGTCGTCATCGATAGCGCCGGTCTCGGTGCTGTCGGCGGCGGCTGTGTTATCGTAGGTGCCTTCCCCCACCCCGCCGCCGACGTCGACGGCGAAGCTAATTTCCACCGAACCGCCGGGCTGAATGGTCCAAGTACCCCAATTCAAGGCGTTATCGCCGACGCCGGGATCGGTCGTGCTGGTACGTGTGGCGCTGGTTGCGCTAATGGACTGGCTGGCGAAAGTAAAACCCGCGGGCAGTGTGTCGCTGATGGTGACGTCGGTGGCATCCGCTCCGCCCGAGTTCTCGACGAGGATGGTGTAGGCTGCCGTGCCGCCCGCCTCTGCGTAAGGCGTGCTGGTATCCTTATCGATGGTGAGCACGGGCGCCAAGACGGTGACGTCCTCGTCGTCTTCGGGGTCGGCTCCGGAGGGCGTGTGCGCGTCCTGCGCCACGGTTCCATCGTCGTCGATGGGTCCCACTTCGGTGCTGTCCGCGGTGGCGGTGTTGTCGTACGTACCGGCGGGTGTGGTGATGGGTACGTCGACGTCGAAAGTGATGGTCACCGTACCGCCGGGATCGATGTCCCAGGTTCCCCAGTTCAGCGCGCTGTCGCCGACAGCGGGATTCGTCGTGCTGGTCCTCGTGGCGCTTACCTCCACCACACTGCCGCCGGCGTAGGTGAAGCCTGCAGGCAGTGTGTCGGCCACGGTCGCGTTGGTAACCGCAGCGGCGCCGATGTTTTCCAGAACGATGGTGTAGGCAGCCGTGCCGCCAATGGACACCGATGGTGTGCTGGTATCCTTGTCGATCGTGAGCGAAGTGAAAAAGACGAAAGCGTTGTCGGAGGGAGAGAAAACCTGCGCCCCGCCCAGGCGGGTGCCGACGGCCTGCGCCACATTCTCGCTGTAACCGCTCGCAGGGGAAGGTGGAGGATCGTCCGTTTCGGCATCGAAGCTGAGTGTGAAGGAATCGCTGATCCCCAGATCGATGTTCAGATCCCAGGTCAGAACCTGGCCGGCGATAATGGGATCCGCAGCGGGGCTGCCGTCGATCTGCGTGCTTCCGGCGACATACAACCACCCGTCAGGAAGCGTATCGATCACGTCCACATCGTCCACGGGATAATCCGCAGATTCGACGACGACCGTAAACGTGCTCACTTCTCCGGCGGCATCGGCGAGCACGTTGGGGTCGGCCGTTTTGTCGATCGTAAGCACAACGTCGATCCACGCTTCCGGCAGCGGAAGCGTCGTGTAACCCAGGTCCATGTAGGGATTACCGATTGCTGCCGTGTCCGGATCCTCACCCCAGGCCACGGCGATCGGTCCCGTGGCCCAAATGTGCATGCCGGTATTGTTGTTATCCGCATCGAATATCTTCTGCGAGTCCAAACGATCCAGCGTGTAGGTCACATCGACGACCTCATCGGTAGGGCTGAAGTCGACGAACACGGTCGTGTTGTTTTGAACCGGGGTGACGAAAACGGGGGATCCGTTGTTGGCAGGCGTAGGATTGTAATCGCCCGGCGCCCAGCCGAGGAAGTACTCATCGGTCAGGGCGTAGGCCGGAACCAGGCTGTAGCCCCAGTCGTAGTTGTAGGACTCCGTGTCGCCGGAGCCGATGCCCCAGAACACGTCGCTGGAGGAAATGTAGACGGCCGAATTGATCGGCACCGTGCTTCCCCTGCCGTCGCTGTAGGAAAGCGTGCTGTCGGCCGGGACTGTGAAACTGCCCGTCCCGGCGGAGTCCTCGTAATTGATCGTGATGGTATAACTGTTCGGATTGTAAAGGAAGAGATCGGTGTTGCCGGCGGAGAAACCACCGACCGGACTGTAGTATTCCGTATCCCACAAGCTGTCCGGCACGGCGCTGTAGCCACGCGCTTCAGACGCCTGGCCTGCGGCAAACTGGCCGACGATAAACTGCACCTGAACGGGTTGGCTGGCCGAGACGGTAGTGCCGGCGTCGATGCTGTAGAGTTCGGTCGTTTCGCCTTCGTTCAGCGTCGTCGAGACGTCGACGCCCGCCGTGGAGGGGTTATCGATGGTGACGGACGTGCCGCTGGTAGTCGCCTGGACGATGACGTAGGCGCGGTCAAAATCGTCGTAGAGCGTCGGTGAACCGGCCAGGTCCTGTCCGACGGGGATAGTGTAATCGGTGAGGAAAGGTTCAGTGGGGTAGATTTCCCAGGCCAGGGCAAACACCGTGCCGATCGACTCAGCCCAACTTGCGCGGGTTACGGTCACGGCACCGCCGGCGATGTAGATGCGGTCGCGCCCATCGTAGCACGGATCTGTGGCCGGCGCGATGCCGTCGTTGTTGCAAGCATTGAGCGTCGATCCGCGCGGAATGGGGATGTTGCTGCTTTCGAATTCCTGCACGTCGCCGATGTTGAGCACATAGACCTCGGTCGACGGTCCTGGCGTGGCCGGTACGGCGTCGTATCCGTCTTCCCAATGATCGTAATAAACGGTCGTATCGTCAGCCGCGGCAGTGACGGCAATCACGGCATGCATGCCGTCCGCCTCTACGAGGTCGGGATCATTGTCGAGATCTTCATAAATCGCCCAGAGTTGATCTTCGCCGCCGGGGATGAAATACTCGGAGTAGCCAGCCGGGACGGCAGCGTACGCCGGGGAAACGGGTGCAAGAATCGTAACCATCCATATGAGGATCGTTACGAGAGGGGCGATATTCCGTGTAGAGGCGTGTCCCTTCAATGCTGGCTCCGTTGTATCATTTCTCTACAAGCAAAAGCCCCGGGGGAGCAATCCCGGCTGTTGTGATTCAATTTCGCGCAAGTATAGCTTCAACTCCATAGAGTATGAAGGATCGATCAACGATTCGATTTCCGGAAGCTATCTCGCACCCTGGCGCGAATACGCATTTATTATAGCAGTGCATCGACCAAAAATCATCAGGAATGACGCATTCCCGAATGGAGATGCCCGCTGATCTCAAATAAAAACAGATCCCCGAGATCTGTTTTCAGCGTTATTCACGGCCCGCGTCTTGCTTTCGGACGTTCCCAAGGGCGATGATACTACGGCTGCGTTTCTTCTAGATATAGTCCTGTTGTACGGCTGACTTCCCGCAATTTATTCCTCGGACAGACGAAATGAAATCCACAGATTGCCATCCAGCTTGTCGTGAATGGTTGACAGGCAGGGCCGTTTGTAGATAATAGGAGAAACGACATTAAAAGGCCGTGACGGAGGAAAGTAGACGGACGGAACTCGCCAGGGAGGCCGAAGCCAGACTGAGACTTCGGCTGGAGCGAAATCTGTTGAAGTTCCCTCCCGAGCCGCCCGGGGGAACGCCTCGAGAGAAACTCGAAGCCAGTAGTCCGGACCGGAGCCCCACCGTTAGCGCAGGGGAACCGATCGCCGAAATCGGCCGTCGGAACCGAGTGGGCTTATCGAAGCCAATAAGGGTGGTACCGCGGGATCTTTTCCCGTCCCTCGATGGGACGGGATATTTCGTTAACCCACCAGTCGACACTTGCTGCACGGGAGGTCGTATGCTGGAACGTTTGCAAGAATTGGAAAAAGAAGCCCTGGGGGCCTTGGAAGCGGTGGAAGATGAAGCCGGACTCCAGGCGTGGAAGGTGAAATACCTGGGCCGTTCCGCGGCGCTGGCGGAGATTACCAGCGGCCTGAGCGAGCTGCCCAAGGAGGAACGTCCGGCTGTCGGGAAAGGCGCCAACCAGGTGAAAGTCACCCTGGAGGCGGCCTATGATTCTCGGGCGGAGGCATTACACGCCGAAAGTCTGGCTCGCTCACTGCAGGAACAGCGTCTGGACGTCACGCTGCCCGGCCGCCCGATGGTGCGCGGCCGCATCCATCCCGCCAATCAGACCTTGCGAAAAATTCTCGCCATCTGGGCCGAGATGGGATTTCAAGTCTACCGCTCGCGCGACGTCGAGAGCGACGAATACAACTTCCAACTGCTCAATTTCCCGCCGTACCATCCGGCGCGCGACATGCAGGATACATTTTTCACCACGGAGCCCGACATCCTGCTGCGCACCCACACCTCCCCGGGGCAAATCCGGGTGATGCGCGAACGTGTGCCGGAACCGATCCGCGTGGACCTGCCGGGGATGTGCTACCGCTACGAACAGATAACGGCCCGCTCCGAAATCCAGTTCAACCAGGTGGAAGGCCTGGCGGTGGGTAAGCGCATCACCTTTGCCGACCTGAAAGGCACGTTGAGCGCTTTCGCCCGGCGCATGTTCGGCCAGGAGGTAGGCACGCGCTTCCGCGCCTCGTACTTCCCCTTCACCGAACCCTCGGCGGAAATGGACATCGAGTGTTTCGTATGCGGCGGAGAAGGATGCACGGTGTGCAAGTACACCGGCTGGCTGGAGATCCTGGGCTGCGGCATGGTTCATCCGGTCGTGCTGCAGAACGGCGGATACGATCCGGCGCAGTACACCGGGTTTGCCTTCGGTATGGGGCCCGAACGGATCGCCATGCTCAAGTACGGCATCGACGACATCCGTTACTTCTGGGCGAACGATTTGCGTTTCCTGGAGCAATTCTAATCGTGGAAAAGGCCGGAAATACGATCACATTGCATTCGATAAGGATAGAACCATGCTAGTACCTCTTTCTTGGTTAGAAGATTTCGTGGACATCGAGTTATCACCCCTCGAACTGGCGCACCGCCTGACGCTGGCGGGGTTGGAGGTGGAGGCCGTCACGTTTGTAGGACTGCCGCTTCCCGAGGAAAAGATCGAAGGGCACAGCGGCTCACGAAGCGGACTTGAAACGAACGTCACTGGCCTCGCCTGGGACCCGGAGAAGATCGTCGTGGGCGAAGTGCGGGAAGTGATGCCTCATCCCAACGCCGACCGCCTCGTGCTGCTGCGCTTGTTCGACGGCGAGCAAGAACACACGGTGCTCACCGGTGCGCCGAATTTGTTCGAATATAAGAACAAAGGACCGCTCGACAAGCCGCTCAAAGTGGTCTATGCACGCGAAGGCGCGCGCATCTACGACGGTCACAAACCCGGACACGAATTGACCACACTCAAGCGCGCCAAGATTCGCGGAGTCGAATCCTACTCGATGGCCTGTTCGGAGAAGGAACTGGGCATTTCAGATGCCCACGAAGGCGTGATCCTGCTCGATGATGATGCGCAGGCCGGCCAGCCATTGGTGGACTACATGGGCGACGTGGTCTTCGACATCACCATCATGCCCAACATCGCCCGCGACGCAAACATCCTGGGTGTGGCGCGGGAAATCGCTGCCCTGACCGACAAAGAACTCAATCCGCCCTCGTTCGAGGTACCCAGTGGCGGCGCGCCGATCGAGGGACGGGTGAGCATCGAAATCCATGAGCCCAAGCTCAACCCGCGCTTCGTGCTGGGCTTGATCGAAGGCGTGTCCATCGTGCCCAGCCCCTACCGGGTGCAGCGCCGTTTGCGGCTGGCAGGAATGCGCCCGATCAACAGCATCGTCGACGCGACCAACTACGTCATGCTCGAAATCGGCGAGCCGCTGCACGCCTTCGATTACGACGTTCTTGTAGAACGCGCCGGCGGAAAGGCGCCCAAGATCATCACCCGCCTGCCGGAGCCGGGCGAGACCCTCACCACGCTGGATGACGTAGACCGCGAACTGGACGACTTCACCGTGCTGGTGGCAGACACCAAAGGCGCGCTGTCGCTGGCGGGGATCATGGGCGGCGCGGAGTCGGAGGTCAGCGAGGAGACTACAAACGTGCTGCTCGAGGGGGCTTCCTGGAATTACGTCAACACCCGCCGTACGGTGGCGGCTCAGAACCTCAACTCGGATGCGGCCTACCGCTTCGAGCGCGGGGTGCATCCCGCCGTCGCCAAACTCGGCGTGCAGCGCGGTCTGATCGTGATGGCCGAATTGGGGGGTGGAACCATCGCGGAGGGCCTGGTCGACGAGTATCCAAAGCCGCTGGTCGATCCCTGCATCGAAATCACGCCGTCCGACGTCGACCGCTGGCTGGGGATTCGGCTGCAGCCGGAGGAGATCGCGGATCTGCTGCGCCGGCTGCAATTCAAGGTCGTAGTCGAGGGAGAAACCATCCGCGCCACTGTACCCGCTCACCGCCTGGATATTTCGGAAGGGATCGTCGGGAAGGCCGACCTGATGGAGGAAATCGCCCGCATCTACGGCTACGACCGCATTCCCGAAACGCAGATCGCCGACACCATCCCGCCGCAACACGGCAACCCGGGGCTCGAAGGGGAGGAGCGGGTGCGGGATCTGCTCGCCAGCCTCGGGCTGCAAGAGGTGGTCACCTATCGACTCACGTCAGCGGAACGAGAGGCGCGCATGCTGGCGCCGGGCACCACTCCCGACGACCGGCCGTACATCCGACTGGCCAATCCGATCGTCAGCGATCGCGTCGTGCTGCGGCACAGCTTGCTGGCCAACTTGATCGAAGTGGTCGAACGCAATGCGCGCATTCGCTCCAGAATTGCGATTTTCGAAATCGGCGCCGTATACCTGGTCTCCGAAGAGGGCAAGCTGCCGGAAGAGCCGCTGCGGCTGGCGGTCGCCATCACCGGCCCGCGCGCGCTGCCCGCGTGGCAAGGCGCTGACGCCGAATTCATGGATTTCTACGACTTGAAGGGCATCCTCGGCTCTTTCCTGGATGCGCTGCACCTGAAGGACATTCGTTATGAACCCCATAAGCATCCCGTCTTCCATCCGGGAAAATGCGCTCGCATCCTGCTCGGCGAGAAGCAGGTGGGAATTTTTGGCGAGCTGCACCCATTGGTCCACGAACGCTACGAGATTTCCGATGCGCCGTTGCTGGCCGGCGAACTGAACCTGGAAGCTATTCTGCAGGCCGTCCCCGAGACTTACGAAATTCGAGCGGTTCCCGCTTTCCCGCCGATCCTGGAGGATCTCGCCGTCGTCGTGGACGAAACGGTTCCCTCGGAGCAAGTTCAGGCGGCCATCCAAAGCGCCGGCGGGGACTTGTTGATCGAGGTGCGCTTGTTCGATCTATACCGCGGGGATCAGGTCGGCGCCGGCAAGAAAAGCCTGGCTTACGCTTTGGTGTACCAGGCGCCGGATCGCACCTTGACCGACGATGAGGTAGCAAAGCTGCGCGCCAAGATCGTGAATAAATTGGAATCAGACTTGAAGGCAAAACTGAGGGATTAGGTGCGCTGTTCGGCGAATGATTCGGCGCGTGTAATCGCCGCGGAAGCCAACTGCGCCAGCACCATCAACAAGTCATTATCTTCTTCGGTGAAGTTGCGTCCGGGGACTTTGTTGATGGCTTCGATCACACCCAAAATGCGATCGCCATCCAGCAGAGGCACACAGGCCAGCGTCTGGGTTTCAAATCCAAACGTCTCATCGACCTGAGGATAAAAGCGCGTATCGTTGCGCACGTCGTGCACGACGAGCGGTTTGCGAGTATCGGCCACCCAGCCCGCAATGCCTTTTCCCGGCGGCAGGCGAAAACCGGTTAATTCGTTGCGCGCCGATCCACGCACGACGGCAAAAACCAGCTCTTCGGTTTCATCGTCCAACAGCAGCAACGAACCGTCGCTGGCATCGACGACGGCCAGGGCGGCTGCGAGCAGGTCGTCCAGCAGGCTGAGCAGGTCGGATTTGGGAGTCATGCGCTGAATGATGTCCTGCAGGGCGCTGAGGGCGCGAATCGAGGAACGCAGCATTGCAAGTTCCTCTTTCATCTCGCGATTCTCCTGGCGCAGGCGCGCGGCTTCAATCTGAAGGAATCGAATGGGATCGGTTTTTGATTCTTTCATGTACCACCCACCTCATGTTGATCTTAGCACAAGTTACTACTTGGTGGAAGAAGCTTTCCGCTGCGGTGGGAATTAAGCCCCGGAGAAGCGTTTCGGCGTCGAAGATGAACGTATAAATACGAGTCAGAAAAACAGATCGCCCTTTAAAATAAATATCCCCGCCACGAAGGCGGGGATTGTTGTATTGGTCCCCAAGGTTCAGATCACATCAACGTTCGCGGCCTGTGGTCCTTTCGGGCCATCCTCGATGCTGAATTCCACACGCTGTCCCTCTTCCAGCTTGCGGTAGCCGTCCATGTTGATGGCGGTGTAGTGAACAAACACATCGTCGCCATCTTCGCGTCCGATGAAGCCGAAGCCCTTGACGGCGTTGAACCAATTTACGGTTCCCTGGATTCTTTCCGACATTTCTATCTAGCCTCCTGATTTTCACGTCTTTCTTGGAAGACAGCGCTGCCCGGCAAGACAAAACCGCCGCGGTCGCTCCGGCGGCGATTTGTTATGAGGGTGCGAGAACTACTTCCAAACACGTCGAGCATGGTATCATGCTCAGAGAGGAGCGTCAAGTCATGGCACTGATTTGATAGTCCCGCCGATGGCCGCATCTGTAGTGTACGGGTGAAATGGAGCCACGCTTCGCATACTATCGCACTCGAGCGTGACGTCGAACCCGGAGGAGTGCCGCTTGAACATCTACTTCTCCTGCTCGCTTACCGGTGGACGCAAGGACGAAGACATCTACGCGCTTCTGGTAAAGCACCTCCTGGAAGCGCAGCACGAAGTGCCAACGGCACATCTCGCCCACCCGCAGGTCATGTCGGTCGAACGCATCGTCGACCCGAACGAAGTCTTCCAGAGGGACATCGCCTGGCTCCAGGATTGTGACGCCGTCGTGGCCGAAGTGAGCACGCCGTCTCACGGCGTGGGATATGAAATTGCGCACGCTCTCGGTCTCGAAAAACCCGTTCTGTGTCTTCACGCACAGGATGCGGCCGTTTCGAAGATGATCACGGGCAACGATTCTCCTGGCATCGTCGTATCGGGTTACCGCGATCAAGAACACGCGCTGGAGATACTCGACGATTTCCTCGAGTGCGTGTCGCAACAAAACCGCCCCACTTAAGTAATCGACCAAAGTGGCGAGGAGAGATACTCACCAGAAAGGAGTTCGATCATGAGTGAGAACGAAATTCGTCTGCTTGAAAATTTACATTGGATCGGTCACGACAGCTTTCGCCTCGACAAACCCATCGTCATCTACATCGACCCCTGGCACTTGCCGCCCGGCAGTCCACCGGCCGACTTGATCCTGGTCAGTCACGAACATGACGACCATTGTTCTCCGGAGGACATCGCCAGCATCCGCCGGAGCAGCACCACGGTGGTTGCAAATCCTTCGGCGGCGAATAAAATCGACAAGCCAGTCAAGGTACTGCGCGCGGGCGAATCGCTGAAAATCAACGAGGTTAGCGTGGAAGCCGTTCCGGCCTACAACATCGACAAGCCGTTCCATCCCAAGCATGCCGGACACGTCGGTTACATTCTTACTATTGCGGGCGAGCGCTTGTATTTTGCCGGCGACACGGATCGCATACCGGAAATGAAGCAAATCGAGTGTGATCTGGCTCTGCTTCCCGTGAGCGGCACCTACGTGATGACGGCAGAGGAGGCCGCGGGAGCTGCGGCGGACATCGGTCCCAAATTGGCCATTCCGATGCATTACGCGGCAGGTGTTGCGGGAACGAAGGCCGATGCGCAGCGTTTTAAAGAACTAAGCAAAGTGCCCGTGAAAATAATGGAAGCGATCGGATAGCACGAAGTCGTATTGTCGAACGCCATTTTCGAGTGCGGCGAAACCACCTCCGTGGGAGATACTATGGTGGTCGGGTTAACCAACATCGAAGGGACGACACCTGAGCATGCTGAAACGCCGGGCATCAATGCCCGTTAAGGAGGAATGATGGGTGGAATCTTATGTCCGATCCGAGGAGGCCCGGGTAGTAGAGGCGCGATTGCAGCGGGCATATCCCTGGCGAAGGAAATTCAGGAACCTCTCCACTTTCTATACGTCGTCAATTTGGATTTTCTCAATCTCACAGAAAGAGGCCGCACACAAGTGATCTCCGAAGAGATGCGGGGTATGGGCGAGTTTATCCTCTTACGCGCCCAGGCGCAGGCAGAACAAAACGGTATCAAAGCGCAATGGACGGTTCGGCAAGGCAACGTGATGGACGAAATCATGGCCATGGCGAAGGAAATCGAAGCCTCGCACATCATCTTGGGCCAGCCCAAACACGAGGAACAGAACGTGTTCACGATGGAGCGCTTGAAGACGTTTGTGGAACATTGCGAAAAGGAAACCGGCGCGAAGGTCGTGTTGGCGGAAACTGGAGGTGACGAGTGAAGATCGGGCGAGGGGCACTGATTTTACTCCTGATCATTGCCGCCGTGTGGCTGACCTTCACGCTGGTGGGCGGAGCCTTCGCACAGCCGGCAAATCAAACAACGGGATTATCACTCGGCGGGAAAGTAATCGATCGACAGAATCAACCGGTAACCGAGGCGCAAGTTCAATTGCTTCAAGGCGAAAATGTGCTCGCCGAAGGGCTCACGCAAGGTGACGGCAGTTTTCTTCTGCCGCTTCCCCCGCAAGCCGGGAGCAATATAAGCGTGCGAGTGGAACGGCAGCATTTCAAGACCACCGCGATCGACGTTGCGGCGGATGAAATCGCCCAACTCAAACCCGGTGAGGCGTTGATACTGCCCACGATCGAACTCGAACGTAAAATTACCATCGCTTTTTGGATAGCGACCCTCGTGTTTCTCGGTATGCTGTTGATGATCGCCCTGGAAAAACTACACAACGTACTGGCGGCATTGACCGGGGTTTCCCTGGTGCTGGGAGTCAGTTATCTGGGGGAACCGCTGTATGAAGGGTTGTTTATTTTCGATTTTACGCGGGCGTTGCAATACGTGGATTGGAACGTCATTTTCCTCATCATGGGGATGATGATCGTCATCGCCGCGGTCGAGGGAACCGGTCTGTTCCATTGGCTGGCCTTCTTCGCCTACCGCATCTCCCGCGGCAAAGCGTGGCTGTTGATGGCGATCCTGATGATCATTACCGCTGTGGCCTCGGCGTTCCTCGATAACGTGACCACGATGCTGCTGATGACGCCGATCACCGTACAGATCGCCCTCGCACTCGGCCTCAATCCCCTGACGCTGCTCATACCGGAAGTTATGGCTTCCAACGTGGGCGGAATCATCACGCTCATCGGTACGCCGACCAACATCCTCATCGGTTCGTACGCCGACATCCCCTTTTCGGGTTTTTTGAGCAATCTCTCGCCCGGCGTGTTCATCAGCCTGATCAGTCTGTTTGTGTACTGCTTGTTCGCCTACCGAAAGGATCTATCGCATGTCACTTCCAGTGTTTCCCCGCTCCTGCTCGAAAAACTCGAGGAGAATGCGCGCATCAAAGAACCGGCGCATCTGGTAAAAGCCGGCTGGGTAGGACTGGGCATGCTTGTGCTTTTCCTGGCCGGCGAACACTTCCACCTGATCCCCGCGGTCACGGCCATACTGGGCGCCACGGCGCTTCTGATTTGGATCCGGCCGGACGTGGAGGAGATGATCGAAGCCGTCGACTGGACCACGCTCGTATTTTTTATGGCTTTGTTCATCGTCGTGGGCGGTATCCAGGAGGTCGGGCTGATCAGCTTTCTGGCGCAGTGGGTATCGAGTCTCGTGGGCGAAAACCTCCCCCTGGCGATGATCGTCGTGATTTGGGTGAGCGCACTTTTCTCGACGGTCGTGGCCAACATTCCCTTCACGGCCGCCATGCTGCCGGTGATCGGCTATCTCACGAACACCGTGCCGGGCGCGGGCAGCCTGGCCCTGTACTTCTGTCTGTCCGTCGGATCTGCGATGGGTGGAAACGGCTCGTTGATCGGCGCGTCGGCCAACATGGTTACCGCCGGCATCTCCGAGCGAGCCGGATATCCGATCAGTTACGTTTATTTCTTCCGCAAAGGAATGCCTGCGCTGGCGATCACGGTGACGCTGGCGATGGTGTGGTTGCTGCTGCGCTTCCGGATCTAAATACTGCAAGTATTCCGAACCACATCAGGAAATCGCCGACGGAATCAAGAACGGGGTACGCATCCACGTACCCCGTTTGACTTTCCCTGATTAATTGCGTTTATACCGCCTCCACGCGCTCGATATCGGGAAAGAACTGCCGCACCGTTCCCTCCACCCAACCCCGCAGCGTGGCGTTGGATAACGGACACCCGTCGCAGGCGCCGCCCATTTCCACTTTGAGTACGGAACCGTCGAACGCGACCATGCGAACCCATCCACCGTGATACTGTTCGATGTAGGAACTGACCACTTCGACCAACGCCTGCATGCGTTCCTCTTCCGGAACGCCGGTCAGGTGATTGTGAATAACTTCGTCCGACATGACACGCCTCCAGACGTTGAACCCCTCAGGTTTCCGGCGGGGGATGAATACCTTGATGGAGAAGCTGGACAACCTGCGTGTGGGTGCTGCGCAAGCGCTCGGCAATCACTTCCGCCAACCTTTCGAGTATGATAACACCGGTTTCTGCGTGGGTCTCGCACAATTTCCGCAGCACGTCGCCACGCACATAGACGGCCTCGCAGTCTTCGAGGCAGATCGCCGAAGACGTGTAGGATTTTCGACCCAGAACGGAGGACCAGCCGAACACCCCGTTGCGCTCGACTTCGGCGACGTCGAGGACCTCACCGTCGTCCGGCTTGAAACGAATGGCGACGCGCCCGGAAACCACCACAAACAGTTTATCGGCCGGATCACCTTGACAAAATACGACGTGCTCGGCGGGAAACGAGATGTTCTCGAATCGATCGATCACCAGCTTCATCTCGCTGGGCGTCAGACCCTGAAACAGGGGTAACGATTCCATCCAACGTGGGTACACAGAACCATCCTCGGCGTGTAGTCCAAGTGTATGCGCAGCCACGGAGCGTTCGAAGTGGAATCTATCCTTTCCTGGGCGACAACCATCACCTCATGCGCACCGATCGGTTCGCGAGGCGATCTGCATCAAGCCATGCGCTCATCGTTCAGGCACCGGCCGCCCTACCAGAAGAGGCTTTCGCCGGATTCGATATTCACGACGCCAGGATTTCGCACAATTTCAATTGCGGTATGCCTCTTGACGTTGGGATGATTTGTCGATATATTAAAGTCACAGGCAGACATCTGGGTGCCCCCCTCATCTAGATGTTTGCCTGTGCTTTTAAGCAGCGCTGTGGGGATTCCGGGATGAAAATCGAGATCGTTCAGCTAACCGCTGCGATGTCGTTCAAGGCCTTTCCGAGTGCGGCGATCTCCTCCAGTGTATTGTAATGAACCAAACCGACGCGCACCATGCCGCCATGCTCCTCCAGTCCGAGGCGTTCCGTCACCGCCAGCGCGTAGTAATTCCCGTCCCAGACGTAGATTCCCGACTTGCCCAATTCAGTGGCGATTGCCCGAGGATGATGCTCGTTCAGCGTGAATGAAACGGTGGGAACGCGGCGATCGAGATCCGCCTCGTCCGTGATCCCCCATATCTTGACACCCGGGACGGCGGACAACGTTTCGATCAGCGTGCGGGTGAGGTTCAGCTCATAGGACTGGATGGTCCGCAGCGCCTGCTTGAAACGCAGGGCACGATCGCCGGCTTCGCCTTCATCTCGGGCGGATTGTTCTCCGATCGCGCCGAGATATTCGAGCGCGCCGAGAAGGCCTGCGATGCCTTCGTGATTTTGTGTGCCCGTCTCGAATCTGCCGGGTGGTGCAGAAGGCGCGGGACGGACCTTGTAGGCTTTCAAGCGCTCCAGGTGTTCCCGTTTCCCGTACAGCACCCCAATGTGCGGGCCAAAGAATTTATACGCAGATACGGCCAGGAAATCGCAATCGATGTCTTGAACGTCAATCGAGCCGTGCGGCGCGTACTGCACGGCGTCGACGAAACACAAAGCCCCCGCATCGTGCGCCTGGCGCGTGATCCGGCGCACGGGATTGATGGTCCCCACGGCATTGGAGGCGTATCCCACGGCGACCAATTTCGTGTGTTCGTTGAGCAGACTTTCGAACTGATCGAGGCGCAGGGTGCAGTCCTCCACGTCGAAATCCAACCAATGGACCTTGCAGCCCCGCTCCTGGGCGATGATCGTCCACGGCGAGATGTTGGCGTCGTGGTCGAGGCGGGTTACGATAATCTCGTCCTGCGGCGTGAGTTCCCCGGCCAGACTGCGGCTGAGTGTGAAAGCGAGCGAGGTCATGTTCGGCCCGAAGATGATCTCCTGCGGACTGCCGGCATTTAGAAAATGCGCCACGGCCTGGCGGGACTCGGCGATGATCCGATCGGACTCCCGGCTGGTGGGAAATGCGCCGCCGTGATTGGCGTTGCTCTCGATGAGATACGCCAGCATGCGATCGATGGTTTGCCGGGGGACCTGCGTTCCGCCCGGGTTATCGAAATAGATCGCACCTTTGGCCAGCGCCGGAAAGTGTGTGCGGCAGGCAGATAGATCGGGATTCATTGAAACACTCCTGTGCGGATCGACAAGGTTCGATGCTGTTGGAGCACCCCTGCGACTCGCATCTCGAACGACCGTGGCAGCGGCACGATTCTACTCCAACGTTACCGCGCCATCGGCGATGAGCCGCTCGGCCCGCGCCAGATCCTGGGGCGTGTTGACGTTGAAAAAGGATAGTCCGCTCGGATCCAATCGATCCAGTACGGCCTCGTCGACCGGCAAAACCCGTACTCGCGGATAAAAACTCACCACACGCTCCTCCCCTGCCTGCAGCGATTCTTCGAGCGCCGGGAGGCACGCCCGGCGTACGTACACCGCATGCAGCGGCTCGTATAGATTTTGATGCAGGGGAACGACGACGTCCGCCCGGGAGGCAAGCTGAAGTTGATGCTCGAGCAGGGCGCGGTTCAAGAAGGGCATGTCGCAGGCGACCACGAGGACTGTGTCCCCCTGCGCGGCGTACAGGGCGCTGTACAGGCCTACCAGCGCACCGGCCTCCGGGACTGCATCCGGCACGGTGCGGATCCCCAGGTGGGAATAAGCCTGGAGTCGATTGGTCACGATCAGAATCTCGTCCCCGAGGTTCGCGATGCGCCGGATCACGTGCTCGATGAGCGGCGTGCCGTTCAGCTCGACAAACGCCTTATCGCGCCCCATGCGGCTCGACGAGCCGCCGGCTTGGATGGCCGTCGTGATCATAGTTTCATTGTACCTTGATCTTGACGCAGCCGGCCTCGATGGCCGCCTGTCTCGGGCATACGTATGGAAGTGATAGAATACTATTGGAGCACGAACATGTCGTTGGAGACTAAACTCGACAAATTAACCAGAGAAGGGGAACTCTACGAGCGCCTGCCGGACGAGGCGGTGCGCTGCTACGCCTGCGGGCATCGCTGCCTGATTCGGGAAGGCAAACGGGGAATCTGCAAGGTGCGTTTCAACCGCGGCGGCAAGCTGATGGTCCCCTGGGGATACGTCGGCGCGCTGCAGTGCGACCCGACGGAAAAGAAACCTTTCTATCATTTCCTTCCCGGCTCCGATACGCTGACCTTCGGCATGCTGGGCTGCGATTTCCACTGCAGCTTCTGCCAGAACTGGCTCAGTTCCCAGACGCTGCGCGATCCCGCCTCGGATCGCTCGGTCGGATTTATCCGCCGCGTGTCGGCAGAAGAGATCGTACAGCACGGCTTGAACATGGGCGCCAGCGTCGTCGGTTCTTCCTACAACGAGCCGCTGATCACCTCGGAATGGGCAGTGGAAATCTTCAAGCTGGCCGTCGAAAAAGGCTTGAAATGCGTCTACGTTTCGAACGGAAACGCCACGCCCGAAGTACTCGAGTATCTGCACCCCTATCTGAGCGGCTACAAGATCGACCTTAAAACCATGCAGGACAAGCAGTATCGTCATCTGGGTGGCGTACTGCAGCACGTGCTCGACACGATCCAGATGGCGCACGACATGGGCTATTGGGTCGAGGTGGTCACACTGGTGATACCGGGTTTCAACGACAGCACCGATGAATTGATGGACGCGGCGCGCTACATCGCTTCCGTTTCCGTCGACATCCCCTGGCACGTGACGGCGTTTCACAAGGACTATCAAATGACCAACGCCGACAACACGTCCGCCGACACATTGATCCGCGCCGCCGAAATCGGGAAAGAGGCCGGGCTGCATTACGTCTACGCCGGAAACCTGCCCGGAAGGATCGATCCCTACGAGGACACGATATGCCCGCAGTGCGGCACACACCTTATCGAACGCCTGGGATACCTCATCCTGGACTACCAAATCACGGACGACGGCCGCTGCCCGAATTGCAGCACCAAGATCGCCGGCGTGTGGCCCGAATCGGCCGACAGGGTTCGCCTGAGTTCACGTTCCGACCTTTTCTATCGCGGACCTCGGCGCGTGTAATCGACGAATATGGAATCCGACGAAAACAGCGTTAAACTGCTGATCAGCTACGATCCGCTGCCCGAGAGATGGGAGGCGTACCTAAGTTACGTACGCGGGGAGTTCGTGCCCGCACTCGAGCATCTGGGGCTGGTTATGTGCGACGCGTGGTACACGGCGTACGGCTCGCATCCGCTGCGGCTGGCGGGTTTCCTGGCCTCCGATCTTGCCAGGCTCAAACAGGTGCTCGAATCGGAAGATTTTCAAGACCTCGAGCGGCGCCTGAAAGAGTACGTGGTTAACTACAGCCGCAAGATCGTGCCGCACCGCGCTACCTTCCAGTATTGATCTATCAGAAACGATTCGAGCGACTCAACGCGAAGGGAAATTGTATCGCGCCTTATTGTGTAATATTTCACAACTTGGTGTATACTAGTAGCGCCCCGGCACCGTTCCACATCCCAGCTTCACCCCTCCCGCCCTGCAACGCAACCTGGCCGGGGCGCCCATTTAACCAGCCCGGCAAACAAGGCAGCAAAACGGGTGGCCCCCAGCCCTTCGGCGAACGAAATCGACACCGCATCCGGCCACGGCAGGGCACGCACGCTGATGCGGTCCACGAATGGGAAACGGCAAAACCGC
>JARRPX010000049.1:18229-23181 GCA_037382465.1 Anaerolineales bacterium
TTTTTATGATTCTACGCCACCACGAGAGTCGTTTCGGTCTGTGAGGTGGATTCTCCCTGTCTCAGTGCGCGAGAAAGGTGTGCTCGAAGAACTCGAGCGGGCTCTTGATGACGTCGCATTCGAACAGACAGTAATGCGGCACCCAGAGAATCAGCGCCAGGACGCAAATGCCGATCGAGAGACCGTAGAAGACGAGGGGATGGTCCGCATACGCGCGCGCCTTGGCTGCGGGACCTTCGTCGGCATCTTTCTTCCGCTGCGCGAACTCCCGCAAGGGCAGATTGACCGAGACTGCCACCATGGCGAAATTGAAACACGTGACCGTGAACCAGCGGCCGTAGTCGTAGGCCGTGAAGTAGACCGGCAGCGAAAGCAGCAGCGGAATCAAGAAGTACTTGCGGAAGAACACGCCCGTATAGCGCAGCGCCGACCGCGGGGAAAAGGACCCCGCAGATCGGGCGCGCAGGATAGCGTACAGTGCCTGGCGCACGAGATACCAGAGCGAAAACCCCAACGTAGGCAGGATCAGCAGCCACTCCTTCCAGTGCATGGCAACGATCATCCGCGTGATGCCGAAGGCCTGCCCCAACGACCAGGACATGGGAATGAACGATCCGGGCAGGGTCGATCCGCTAAGCGGCTCGCGCGGCAGGCTGCATTTGCCTTCGCGAATCGCGCCGGCGGCCGCCCACTTGTCGCAGACGTCGAACAGCGTCTGGTGATCCGGCGTGCCGGAAAGGAAGACGGCGCCGAACGCCAAAAGCGCCGGCAGGTAGAGCAGCCCGGTCCACAGGGCGGCCCGCTTGAAGCCTCGCGAGGCGTCCAGGCGCAGGACAGAGAGCGTGATCATCCCGTGCAGCGGGACGAACAACAGGAAGTTGCCCTCGTGGACGAGGATGATCGCCGGGAGCAGGATCGCCGCGACGGGCAGCAGGCCGCGCACGTAGCGCCGCAGGTTTCCCGCCGGAAGCGAGGCGCCCTTCCCGAGCGGAAAGGCTTTTTCGACGACGAGCAGGTGCAGCAGCAGGGTGAGGTAGCCCAGGGTTTCCTTGCGCCCGATGGCGTTGTGGTCGTGCAGGTAGAAGAAGAACAGCGAGGGCAGGAAGAGCAGCCCGAACAGCGTCAGCGGATGAAGCGCTTTGCGGCAGCGCAGCAGCAGGCGCAGGTATCCGAGGGCGACGGCCAGGATAAGAACCCAGGAAAAGACCGCCACGAAGGCCAGCGGCGGGATCGAATCCGGCACCAGGCGCCAGATCTCCCCCGACAGCCCGCGGCGGATGAATCCCTGGGAATAATCGATCAGCCAGTCGGTGTAGGCCCAGTAATTCAGGCTGGTCCCGGAGACGTCCTGGGGCAGCCAGAAGAGCACCTCGCGGAGCAGCATGGCGGCGAAGCCGGCCAGCAAGACGGAATTGACGATGGTGCGGGGGTGGGAAAACAGGGACTTGATCCGCGCGGTTGCGCTCATGTGTGGTCTCCCTTGCGATGGCCGGGCGATGCGAACCAATCGCCCGGGCGGATTTGCATTTTTTAACCCCGATGCGGATTTTCGACAAGACTACGGATGATTTTACGAGAGACGATGCGAGATATCCACCGCCGATGTCCGCCAAGACTCCCGGCAGGTCCTGGCCGCAGATGATCGTGATCGCCTACTTCATCGGACTCAGAACTTGACGGACCACTGCGAAAACCGTTAGTATATTGCGTAGCACCTGCACCAAAGGGGAGGATGGATAGGCGCATGCCGGTAACTTTTTTCCGGGTATTGGTGTTATACAGTTTTAGATTGTAAAAACGGGGGATGTGTTGGCCGCTTCAACTACGTTGTCCTGCACTCGATTGAAGAACACAACCTCTTCGGCTGTAGCGGCAAATTAATGGCATAGAAGCGAAATTTGCTCGCATTTAAAGCACCGGGGCTTTACGTTCTGCATGTGCTCATGCTCGATGCCTGACCGATCGAGTTATCCCTTGCCAGGGGGTGTAACGGCAATCGCTATGAAGACGAAACGCGTTTTCCTTCCTTTATGTATCAGCACAATAATTCTCATCGCCACCGCCGCCACGGTCGTCCGGGCCGACTACATCGGACCCAATCGAACGGTAACCACGACAGAATGGCGCCGGCGCGTGTGTCGTTATCGAGCCGTATACGACCCTCCGGGATCCGGTTCTTATAGCTGCACCCTCAGGCTGTATCAAACGCCCGGGTCGAGCTGCAATGCGGCAAACAGCGCGGCGACTTACTTCAATCCCACCTCCTGTGCAGGGTGGACCTTCAGTTGTGAGGATGCCGGCATTAACTGCGACATATCCTTTCGAGGCACCAGTCTCGATTCCTGTTCGCCCGATTCCACAGGATGCAGGGAGACCACGAGCACGACGACCCTCGATCCTGCCACGGTGAGCGGGAACCTTACCTGCGGAATCGCGGGCAACAACGGCTGGTGTGTCGCCGGGGCGGCGATCTCCTTCAGCGCCGAAGAGCCAATCCCTCCTTACGAAATCGAAACCATCGAGGGCTTCTCGGGCGTATTCTGTGATCCTCCGGACAGCCCAACGCTGTCATGCACCTGGTCCGGCGGCGGCGAAGGTGAACAGTCCTACACCTTCTGGGCACACAGCACGTATGGCGATACGAGCAGCCAGGGCTCCGTTGCCTGGCGGTTGGACACGCTTCCACCGACGCCGGGAATTACCGTTTCCGGTG
This sequence comes from Anaerolineales bacterium, assembly GCA_037382465.1. Lineage (NCBI taxonomy): Bacteria > Bacillati > Chloroflexota > Anaerolineae > Anaerolineales > Anaerolineales bacterium. The sequence continues at coordinate 20,943 of JARRPX010000049.1, forward strand.
GAACATCGGGCAGCGGCGGCTGGTATCGCGGCGGGCCGTTGAACGTCTCGGGCAGCGGGACAGACCGTTCCCCTGGATCCGGCATCGCTTCTTCTGAGGTGTCGATTGACGGCGGCGCATATATCCCTTCCGCGGCGATCTCGGCCGAGGGATGGTATAGCGTCGACATTCTGACGACGGATCGGGCCGGAAATACCTCGAGTGACTCGGCCGGAGTCGGACTGGACAATACCCCACCCGTTCCGAATTTGGGAGCAACCGGAACCGCGGGATCAGGAGGATGGTACGTATCCTCCACCGTGACGGCGACCGAATCCGGATCGGATGCACTTTCCGGAATCGGCTCACGCCAATTCCAAGCAGATGGAGGCGCGTGGCAGTCCGGCGCCAGTGCTAACGTAACCGGCGAAGGCGTACACACCGTAAATTGGCAAATCACGGATCTGGCCGGCAACAGCGCAACTCAGTCGCAGACGATCGACATCGATTCGGTCGAACCAGTATCCATGTTCGCATCTCCCCCCGAAGGGAGTACGATCACGACAAACAGCGTACTCCAGATGAGCGGCAGCAGTACCGACGCGACGTCGGGACTTAGCAGCGCACAAATCTCCTTGAACGGAGGGGAGACATGGATTGGATTGCCCCTGACGGGAGGAGTCTGGAACTATGCGTGGGACACGCGCACGGTCACAAATGGAACGCACTACGTACTCGTGCGCGCAGCGGACAATGCCGGGAACGTCGGGACGGCGGCACGGATTACGGTCATCGTCGATAACGAAGGCCCGCACGTAGACATCACAGAGCAGTGGATGATCTGGGAAACGGCAACCGTGAGCGTAAAAGATACGGGCATCGGCATCCGCAATGCCACGTTGGTCATAGATGGCGGTATTTACGGTGAAAGACAGTATCGTTGGAGTTCGGGAAACATACCCAACCGATTTACCTGGGACCGGCGGTTTGGAGAGGTATTGGCTCCCCCCGGAGAGTATCACGTTGTGCTTACGGCGTGGGATCGACTGGGAAACCGCGGTTCGGATGCAGGAACCATCCTCATCCCTGAACCACCGACAGTAACACCAACCCTTGCGCCGACTTGTACACCAACACCCACAAGACTACCTTCTAGGCGCGAACAGAAACCCACACCGATGAGGGTGGCAATTGTGCCCGCTGAGCCGGATGTTACAGCACCTCAAAAAGTAGAACTTCCGCAGCGAGCAGCGCCTACCATCTGGTGGCCTTTGCTCCTGATCGTTGGACTCGCAGGGGTTCTCGGAGTTGCAGGTATCTTCGATCCTCGCCCCCCGGCTTGGAAAAGATTGTCGAAAATTCGAAACCAAGCTTTGCTGGCCGATAAATCCAGGAAGAAAAAAGAGGAGGACGACTCATAATGGACATAACAATTGGCATCGCGCTCGTATTACTCATGGCAATATTCATCATCATCGCCATATATTATTTTCGCCGTCAAGCGGTCGCACTCGAACAGATGGCCGAAATCGAAGAAGAGCGCTACATGCGTCAAACCAAGCTTTGGCGCAAACAAGATGCATCTCGGATTAAGATTGGAGAACCCCTATCGTGGTTTCAAAAACAAGTGTTGATTGCTCTGGGATGCGACGTTCAATTGTTGGAAACGGGGAGAAAAAATGCTAGTCCGCCTGTGTTGGAATTCCTGGCCAGCAGCGGCCAACGCGTTCTTTTTTCGCCGCTTGATTTTCGAACCATGAAAAAGGCCTTCACCAGTAAGAAACACGATGGGAAAGACCCCGCTTCGAGATTAAAGAGCATGCAAATCGAGACACCATTACTAGGACGAAACGCGAGAGGCATGCAAAAGGGATATGTTTCCCTGCGTGATGATGAGTACTTCGATATCTGGGCAGGCAATGCTGGAGAGAAATTGGGGATCAATTGGGGAGAGCCCGAGAGGCTGTGGGTGTATTTGGTACAGGCATGATCCTCACCTGAAGTCGTCGAAAGACTTATTTAATTTCCTTCTTCGGTTGGATAAGAAATTCCACCCTTCGACTTCACGCATCGCTTCACGGTTCGTTTCACTCAGGATGATTGAGGACGAGGGAACCATCAAGAGGAATTGTAAAGGCCGTGAAGCCATCCTCCCGTATCATCCTGAGCGGAGTGATTGATTACCTAAAATACCGCTATTCCTCTCATCCATCGTTATACGCATATTTTGCTCGAGTCGTACCAGGAATTCCGTCAGTGG
>JARRPX010000050.1 GCA_037382465.1 Anaerolineales bacterium
AACGTGAATCTGAAGGTGGAGTTGATCACCCCGGTGGCGTTGGAGAAGGGCTCGAATTTCGCCATCCGTGAAGGGGGCCTCACGGTCGGCGCGGGTGTGATCACCGAGATATTGGAATAGGTGTAATATGGCCAAGCAGAAAATCCGCATTCGACTCAAGGCATACGATCATCGCGTACTCGATCAATCTGCTCAACGTATCGTTGAGACGGCGGAGCGCACAGGCGCCAAGGTTGTCGGCCCCGTACCGTTGCCGACTCGGATCGAGCGTTTCACCGTCCGTCGGTCGACCTTCATCGACAAGGATTCGCATGAGCATTTCGAGATCCGAACTCACAAGCGGTTGATCGACGTTCTCGATCCCGAAACGAAAACCATCGACACATTAATGCGGTTGAATCTGCCGGCAGGTGTGGATATCGAGATCAAGATTTAGGCAACGACACCGAAAAAGCACGACAGGTGGCCGGGAAAGAGCCTTTTGTGTAAGCGTGAACGAGACGAAGCGGCCCATGAAGCGCTTGCAGAAGGTTGACTGCCCTGCAATCGGGGATGATGCAGCCGAAGCCCTGGCTGACAGTCCCGTCAAGATTTCTAAACAGGAGAAAACGGATGAAAGGGCTGGTTGGTAAGAAAGTTGGCATGTCCCAGATTTTCGACGATTCGGGTATAGCTGTCCCGGTGACATTGATCGAAGCTGGGCCTTGTTACGTCACGCAGGTGCGCTCATCGAAACGAGATGGTTATCGTGCGGTTCAAATTGGATTCGGCGAAATTAAGCCGCGGCGTCTCTCCGGCGGGCAGCTCGGTCACCTCAAGCGCAACAGCCTTCCGCCGCTGCGTTATTTGCGTGAATTTCGCGTCAAGGAATTGAAGGACGTCAAAGAAGGGGACAAGCTGACGGTTGAGGTGTTTGCCGTCGGCGATCGAGTGGACGTTGTTGGGCTGAGCAAGGGGAAGGGATTTGCGGGTGCGATAAAGCGCCACGGTTTTCGGCGACAGCCGAAAACGCACGGCCAATCCGATCGTACGCGTGCCCCGGGTTCTCATGGATCAACATCGACCCCCGGCCGTGTGTTCAAGGGCTCGCGTGGACCAGGTCACATGGGAAACGCCAGGATCACCTCGCAAAACGTCAAGGTTGTGTGGATCGACGCCGAGCGAAATTTGATCGGTGTGAGCGGCAGTGTACCCGGTCCGCGAGGTGGGGTGGTCACGATCAAGGAAGCCAGAAAGCAATAGGCGCTTGGGAGTGGAACAACGATGAAGGTAGATGTAATCAACATGAATGGCGAGAAGGTCAAGACTGCGGATTTGCCTGCGGCGATCTTCGAAGCGCCGATAAAGACTGAATTGATGCACCAGGCTTTCGTGCGCCAGATGGCGAATGCCCGCCTGGGTACGCACAAGACCAAAACCCGCAGCGAAGTCTCTGGCGGTGGGCAGAAGCCCTGGCGCCAGAAGGGAACGGGACGGGCGAGACAAGGGTCGCGTCGATCTCCGATCTGGGTCGGAGGCGGAAAGGCCCACACACCGATGCCGCGCAAGTACACCAAGAAGATGCCGCGAAAGATGCGCCGCGCGGCGCTGCGTTCTGCGCTGTCGGAGAAAGCCTCGAACAAGCAGATCATCGTACTGGAGGCGTTTTCCCTGGACCAACCGAAGACCAAGGAAATGGCCGCCGTGTTGGCGAAGCTCATCGGGAAAGAAAGCGTTCTGATCCTGCTTCCCGGTCGGGATGAACTGGTCGAAAAATCGGTTCGGAACCTGCCGAAAGCGAAGACGCTGCGAGCCAACTATTTGAACGTGCGCGATCTATTGCAGTACGATCGTGTGATCATGCCGCTTGGGGCGCTCGACGTGATTCAATCGTACTTGGGTGCTTGAGGAGTAAAGCAATGACGACGAAATACGACATCCTGCGTCGCCCGATCATTACGGAGAAAACCAATTACCAGAGTGGTAAGCTGAATCAATACGTTTTCGAAGTAGACCGCAAGGCCACGAAGGCGCAGATTAAAGAAGCGGTGGAAGCGTTGTTCGACGTAGACGTCGTGCACGTGAATGTGACCAACGCGCCAGCGAAAAGGAGCCGTCGACGGAATCGGCGTTTGCTCGTCCGACGCCCCGGCTACAAGAAAGCGATCGTGGCCTTAAAGCCCGGCGATACGATTGACGTATTCGAAGGGGTAAGATGATGCCAGTTAAAAAATACAAACCTACCTCTCCGGGTCGCCGTGGAATGAGCGGCCATACGTTTGAGGAAATTACACGCAGTACGCCGGAACGCTCGCTGATCGTTCCCAAGCGGCAGCGTGGCGGGCGCAACAACCAGGGGCGCGTTACTGTGCGCCATCGTGGCGGTGGGCACCGGCGGCAGGTCCGGGTCGTGGATTTCAAGCGTGATAAACGAGGCGTTCCGGCGAAAGTCGCAACGATCGAGTACGACCCCAACCGCTCGGCGAGACTTGCGCTGTTATACTACGCCGACGGCGAGAAGCGTTACATCGTTGCCCCGCTGGATCTCAACGTCGGGGACACGGTCGTTGCAGGTCCCGAAGCAGAGATTCGGCCTGGCAACAGCCTGCCATTGGCAAACATACCGCTGGGAACGCAAATTCACAACATCGAATTGCACGAAGGCAAAGGCGGACAGCTCGTTCGTGCGGCCGGTACTTCCGCGCAGGTTTTGGGCAAGGAAGGCCGCTACACGGCGATTCGCCTGCCTTCGGGTGAAGTCCGCCGGGTGCAACAGGCCTGCTATGCGACGATCGGCGAAGTCGGAAATCCCGATCACAGCAACATCAAGTTGGGCAAGGCAGGCCGTAAACGCTACATGGGATTTCGGCCGGTGGTGCGCGGCTCGGCGATGAGCCCGCGCGATCACCCCCACGGTGGTGGGGAGGGACGGGCGCCGGTCGGCATGCCCAGCCCGAAGAGTCCCTGGGGCAAGAAGACCTTGGGGAAGAAGACTCGCCGCAACAAACGAACGGAGAAGTACATCATCCGCCATCGATCCAAGCGGCGCAGATGACGAAGCAACGAGTGAGCTAACGGAGACGAGAGAATGTCGCGATCGTTGAAAAAAGGGCCGTACATCGACCCAAAGCTGTTGAAAAAAGTCGAAGTGATGAACGAGCGCGGGGACAAGAAGGTCATCCGCACATGGAGCCGGGCGAGCACGATCTTCCCCCAGATGGTCGGCCATACCATCGCCGTCCACGATGGTCGGCGGCACGTGCCGATATACATCACGGAAAACATGGTCGGTCATAAACTGGGTGAATTCGCGCCGACGCGAACCTTCCGTGGTCATGTCGGCCGGGATCGCACGACGCGGGTGAGGCAAGTGCAATGACTCAAGGATTTGATGTGCGCGCCAGCGTCCGCTACGTGCCAATATCGCCGCAGAAAGCCCGGCTTGTACTGGATTTGGTGCGGGGAAGCGACGTCGTCGAAGCGATGGATGTTTTGAAGTTTTCCCGGAAAGCGGCCGCACGCGACGTTTTCAAGCTGGTGCGATCGGCGGTCGCGAACGCGGAAGAGAATTTCGGTCTCAACCGAGAAGATCTTTACATTCATCAGATTTATGCGGACAAGGGTCCGGTGCGTTTTTGGCGCCGTTTTGGCGCCCGAGGACGCTTCAAGCGAATTCATCGGCGTTTTTCACACATCACCGTCGTCTTGCGGGAACATGAACTCGAGACCGCGTGAGGTTTGGTGCGGGTCTTGATAAGCGAAATGTACAATCGGCGACTTGAAAGACAAGCTGAGAGGAGAAAGCATGGGGCGTAAAGTACATCCAAAGGGTTTCAGGCTCAAGATCAACAAGACATGGGATTCTCGTTGGTACGCAGATACGGATAAATATGCCGATCAGCTCCATCAAGATTTTGGGATCCGGAACCTGATCACGGAAATGACACCGAGAGCAGGCGTATCGCGGATCGAGATCGAACGCTATCCCAACAGCGTGCATATCACGGTCCACACCGCCAAGCCGGGAATCGTAATCGGGCGTAAAGGCGCCAACGTCAAAGATTTGCGCCGCAGACTCCAGGAACTTACCGGCACGAATGTCAAGTTGGACATCGCCGAAATTAAGGATCCGGATTTGGATGCGCAGTTGGTCGCAGAAAACATCGCCAATCAACTCGAGAGACGCATCAGTCATCGTCGTGCGATGCAGCGTGCGGTCGCTCAAACCATGCGGCAAGGTGCGGAGGGCGTGAAAGTGATGTGCTCGGGGCGTCTGATGGGCACGGAGATGGCGCGCAATGAGTGGATGCGGGAAGGCAGAGTACCGGCGCAGACTCTTCGTGCGGACATCGATTTCGCCCGCGCGGAGGCGACGACCACGTATGGGAAGATCGGCGTAAAGGTCTGGATTTATAAGGGTGAAATTCTTGTGGAAGCGGAAGAAGAAGCCGAAGCCATGGATGTGTACGTCAGTGAATAACGCATCACGTGAGTGGTGAGGTGTAAATATGTTGTTTCCGAAACGAGTTAAATATCGCAAGCAAATGCGGGGCCGGATGAAGGGCAAGGCCAGCCGCGGCGCGGAAGTGAGCTTCGGCGATTATGGCCTGCAAGCGCTCGAGCCTGGCTGGGTAACCGCACGTCAGATTGAGGCGGCACGGCGAGCATTGGTGCGATTCATGCGCCGGCGCGGCAAGGTCTGGATCCGGATTTTTCCCGACAAACCTGTGACCAAAAAACCGGCTGAGACGCGCATGGGTAAAGGCAAGGGCGCCGTGGATCACTGGGTGGCCGTAGTCAAACCGGGACGTATCCTGTTCGAGATTTCGGGTCTGGATGAAAGCGGTGCGCGTGAGGCGATGCGTCTGGCGGCCCACAAGATTTCCGTGAAAACGAAATTCACCGGCCGCGTCGATATCGGTGGAGGCAGGTAAGCCATGAAATCAGCAGAGATACGCGCCCTTTCAGCCGGCGAAATCCAGAATCGCTTGGACGAAGCGCGGGATAACTATTTCCGATTGCGATTTCAAGTTTCTACCGGCCAGCTGACGGATCATTCACAGCTGCGAATTGCCCGCCGTGAGATCGCGCGTTTGGCGACGATTTTGCATGAGTTTGAATTGGCGGCTGAGTTCGAAGGAAGGGAAGAATGAGCAACACGAGACGAAGAATGGATGGTGTGGTCACCAAAGCGAAGCTGGAAAAGACGGTGACCGTACGCATCGATCGAAGTTATCGCCATCCGTTGTATGGCAAAGTCATTCGAACGAACAAGAATTATCTAGTGCACGACGAGATCGGTTGTCACCCTGGCGATATCGTGCGCATCGTGGAGAGCCGTCCGATTTCCAAGAAAAAGCGTTGGGTCGTACAGGAAATCGTGCGGCGCGCCAGTGAAGCGGACGTGACCGCGATTCAGGTCGAAGCACAGGTCGAAGAATCACTGCTCGAATCGGAAACGCTGCACGAGGAAGAGAGCGGAGCGACGGAGACGGAAGCATGATTCAACAAGAGAGTCGTGTGAAGGTTGCCGACAATACCGGCGGACGTGAAATGCTCGTCATCCGCGTACTCGGCGGTTCACGCAAGCGATACGGCCGAATTGGTGACATCATCATCGGCACGATCAAGTCGGCTTCCCCGCACGGTGCCGTCAGTAAAAGCGATATCGTACGGGCGGTCATCGTGCGTACCGCCAAAGAGTATCGCCGCGACGATGGATCCTACATCCGCTTCGATGATAACGCCGCCGTGATCCTGGATACGGATGGAATCAATCCAAAGGGAACCCGGATTTTTGGTCCCGTGGCCAGGGAATTGCGCGATAAGGGTTTCACGAAAATCGTATCGCTTGCTCCGGAAGTGTTGTAGGAGGTGTGAGACGATGAAGATCAAACGAGGAGACAACGTCGAAGTAATCCGCGGACGCGATCGGGGCCATCGAGGTGAGGTGATCCGCGTTCTGCCCAAAGAGGATCGTGTGATCGTACAGGGCGCGAATATCCGCAAGAAGCACCAGCGTCAGATTCAGGCGGGCAGCCGGCAGATGAATCCCGGTATCATTCAATTCGAAGCCTCGATGCACGCATCCAACGTCATGCTGGTGTGCCCAAAATGCGATCGCCCCGTGCGGATCAAGTATACGTATGAAGGCGATGAACGACATCGGGTTTGCAAACATTGTGATGCGGTCATTGACTGATCACTGATAGTGTATGGAGTACGAGAAGGATGGCACATTATCTAAACGAACGTTATCAGAATGAAATCGTCGATACCATGATGAAGGATTTCGACTTTGGAAACCGTATGCGGGTTCCTCGCATGGAGAAGATCGTGGTGAACGTTGGCGTTGGTGAGGCGATCGATAACGCCAAAGCCCTCGATGCGGCAGTCGACGACATCACGACCATCACGGGTCAGAAGCCGATCGTCACCAAATCTCGCAAGAGTATTGCGAATTTCAAACTGCGGGAAGGTCGCTCGATCGGCGTGAAAGTTACGTTACGCGGTGAACGCATGTGGTCGTTTTTCGATCGCCTGGTGAATGTGGCTTTACCGCGGACGCGTGACTTCCGTGGTGTATCGATGGACAGCTTCGACGGACGGGGAAACTACACGCTCGGTTTGCGTGAGCAGTTGATTTTCCCTGAAGTTGAATACGATAAAATCGACAAAATTCGCGGTTTCGAGGTGACGATCGTCACCTCGGCAGAGGACGATGAGCAAGGGCGTCGTTTGCTGCAGCTGCTTGGTATGCCCTTTGGGAGAAGAGAGTACGATGGCTAAAACATGCATGCCGATTCGAGAGAAGCGAAGAAAATATAAGAACCGGATCCGAAATCGCTGCCGCATCTGCGGCCGACCGCGCGGATATTATCGGCGCTTCGATTTGTGCCGCATCTGCCTCCGGGAGCAGGCTCTCGAAGGTAAGATTCCAGGCCTCGTGAAATCATCCTGGTAGTCCGAGAAGCGGAGAGAACTAGATGACGATATCTGATCCGATTTCCGATATGTTGACTCGTATACGCAACGCGGTGATGGCCGGGCATTCGACCGTCTCCGTCCCGAAAGCCAAGATCAAAGTGGCTATCCTCGACATTCTCAAGACCGAGGGTTTCATCGATAACTACGAGGAAAGCGCTCAGCCGGACAAGGTGCAGGGCACCTTGCGTATCCAGCTGAAATACGTCGGCGAACGTCGTGAGCGCAGGGCCGTGATCTCGGGCATGCGGCGAGTGAGCCGCCCTGGTCGCAGGGTGTACGTAGGTAAATCTGATATTCCCTGGGTTCAAGCAGGAATGGGGGTTGCCATCCTGTCCACACCCAAGGGCGTGATGACGGACGCCAACGCACGTAAAAACGGCATTGGTGGGGAAGTACTTTGTGAAGTCTGGTAAGAATTCTGCGCAGGGAACTCTGCTGAGGACGCTGCGAAAGATCGTTCGGATTGATCCGAGCCGCTTTGTACTCGGCAGCCGAAGCGACAGGAGGACGTTGTGTCGAGAATAGGTCGTATGCCCATCCAGGTGCCCGAAGGGGTAACGGTCAAGATCGATGGGCCGCGAGTTGAAATCAAGGGGCCGAAAGGTGAACTGAAGCGGGAATTTCACGCTGCGATGAAGTTCAACCTCGAAGACGGCGTGCTTACGGTCGTACGACCATCGGATGAGCCGCAGATGCGTGCGCTCCATGGTCTGACCCGCGCCCTGGTGAACAACATGGTGCTTGGTGTGAGCGAGGGATTCGAGAAGACGCTTCAGATCGAGGGGGTCGGTTATCGGCCCGAATTGGAAGGTGAGACGCTGGTTTTGCATTTGGGCTTTTCGCACCCGGTCCACATCCCACCACCGCAGGGAATTTCCTTCGACGTCGATACGCGGGCCCGGCTGGTCAAAGTGCAGGGCATCGACAAGGAACTCGTCGGCCGGATTTCGGCGGACATCCGTAAAATACGCCCTCCGGAGCCGTACAAGGGGAAAGGTATTCGCTATTTTGGTGAGTACGTACGTCGAAAAGCCGGCAAGGCGGGTAAGGTAGGTTGATCATGGCGAAAAAGAGTCGGAACGAAATGCGAAAACGCCGTCATACGCGCGTACGCAAGAAAATTCTGGGCACGGCGAAAAAACCGCGGCTCAACGTTTACCGCAGCCTGAATCAGATTTACGTTCAGGTGATCGACGACATCGCCGGAAATACGATCACCTCCGCTTCGACGTTGGACGCTGAGATCAAGAAGAAGTTGAAGGGATTGAAGCGTGTCGAGCAGGCGAAGCTCGTAGGTTCTCTCATTGCGGAACGTGCGAAAGAGCAAGGAATCAAACAAGTCGTTTTCGATCGCGGCGGATACCGTTATCACGGCCGTGTACGTGCATTAGCCGACGGGGCACGTGAAGCCGGATTGGAGTTCTAAGGACTCGGCGCATCGCGTCGGATACCAATACAAGGTCGAGTCTGAAGGGAGTGCAACTACGTGGGATCAAATTATCGAGGTAGAAGAGACGATCGTGACGAGCTTGATGAGCGCGTTATCGATATCACTCGTGTAGCCAAAGTCGTCAAGGGCGGCCGTCGTTTTGCGTTTCGCGTCATCGTCGTCGTGGGCGATAACCACGGCAAGGTCGGCCTCGGCATCGGAAAGGCACGCGGCGTGCCGGACGCCATACGCAAGGCGAGCGAAAAGGCACGCAAGAACATGCATGAGGTGCCTCTCGTGGGAACGACCATACCGCACGAGGTGATTGCCACTCACGGCGGCGCGAAAGTCATGCTCAAACCGGCTTCGTTGGGCACCGGCGTCATCGCCGGGGGTGCCGTACGAGCAGTCATCGAGGCCGCCGGCGTACGTGACATTCTCACCAAATCCCTGGGTAGTGCGAATATCCTCAACGTAGCCTACGCGACGATGAAGGGACTGCGAAGCCTCAAGTGGTTGGAACAGGTGGCGGCCGATCGTGGGAAGAAACCCGACGAGTTGAAGCCCTTCTGGGAGCGGAAGTGACATGGCGAAGCGTTCGAATAAGTCCGGTAAAAAAATCAACATCACGCTGGTACGCAGCCCAATTGGTTATTCCCAGCGCCAGAAGCGAACCATCCGTGCACTCGGATTACGCCGTGTCAATCAAACCGTGGAGCAGGTGGACGGCCCGGAAATACGAGGCATGCTTGAAAAAGTAGGTCATTTGGTGAAGATCGAGGAGTGAAATTGCGATGAAGTTACACGATCTCAAGCCGCGCCCCGGCGCGAAGAAGAATCGCAAACGTGTGGGACGGGGTATTGCTGCAGGACAGGGAAAGACCGCGGGCCGCGGCATGAAAGGCCAGAAAGCTCGCGCTGGTTGGGGCGGAAAGCTCTACTTCCAGGGCGGAAATCTTCCCCTGTTTCGCAAACTGCCCTTCAAGCGCGGTTTCACGAACATCAACAAGATCGAGTGGAACGAGGTTAATCTGGCGCACCTGAAAGGCTTTAAAGCAAACAGCGAAGTGACTCCGGAAAGTCTCGCGGATGTCGGTCTGCTGGACGATCGCAGCAATCCCGTCGTGATTTTGGGGCAGGGCGACGTGAAAGTCGCGCTCAAGGTGCGCGCCCACAGAGTCAGCCAGGGGGCACGGAAGAAAATCGAAGCGGCCGGAGGCAGCGTGGAGATCATCGAACGCTAGGCTCGTTCCTGGCGTTTGATTGGAGGGTAGGATGAGACGTTCGGCATGGCGTTTCTTGTTCATTTCGGAAGACATTCGCAATCGATTGCTCATCAGTCTCGCACTTCTGGTGATCTATCGCCTGGTTGCGCACGTTCCTGTTCCGGGGGTCAACCGGGCGGCGATCCAGAGTGTGCTAACCGGTCAGAGTGGGACGGTGATAAGTCTGTTTGACTTATTGTCCGGCGGAACCGTGTCGAATTTCTCGGTACTGGCGATGGGGGTATATCCCTACATCACGGCGCAGATCATCTTGCAGCTGCTGACCCCGATCGTGCCGTCGTTACAGCGCCGTATGGAAGAGGACCCGCGCGAAGGCCGCAAGTGGCAGGAAAAATGGACCTATTACCTCGCCGTGCCAATGGCGGCGTTGAACGCCATCGGACAATTCCGCATTTTCCAGCAATTTGCGCGAACCGGCGGCCAGGAGATGATCGATTTTTCGTTGGGTTTCAACCTGCCGACCATCACCATCATTCTGACGATGACGGCGGGCACGATGTTCGCCATCTGGATCGGAGAATTGATCTCGGAATACGGCATCCGCAATCAAGGATTGTCTTTGATCATTTTCGCCGGCATCGTGGCGCGCATCCCCTCCAATCTGGGGCGGATCATTTCCGACCAGCAAAATGCTCTCCCGCTGCTGCTGTTTGTGGTCTTCATCATGATACTGACGATTTTTGCCATCGTCTTCGTTCAAGAAGGCCGTCGGAACGTCCCCGTGATGTATCCCGGCCGCAGAGTGGGCAACCGCATGTCCATGCCGGTAAAAGGAACGCTGCCCCTCATGGTGAACATGGCCGGGATGATACCGCTCATCTTCGCGCAATCCTTCCTGACCTTTCCGGCGGTGCTGGCACAGTTCATCATCGGATCCGCAAACCAGACGGTGAGTAATATCGGACTCTGGCTGCAAGGCACCTTCGGTGGAATAACCGACACCTACTGGATCTTGTATTTCATCATGGTCGTGGCTTTCACGTTCTTCTATTCGGACGTGGTCTTCTCGCAGCAGAATTATGGCGAGAATTTGAAACGCTCGGGGGCGCAGGTGCCGGGGGTAACGAAGGGCGCGGCGACGCAAAGATATCTCACGCGCGTGCTGCGCCGCATCACCTTGCCCGGCGCGCTCTTCCTGGGCATCGTCGCCATCATGCCTTTCATTGTTGGTCTGTTTTACAAATTCGGCCCCTCCAATCAAGGGCTGCTGCTGGTCAGTTCATCAGGGTTGTTGATCGTCGTTGGAGTCGTACGGGATACCTACCGCAACATCGAGGCCGAGCTGAAGCTGCGCGGCTACGATTCAGCGGTGCTCGTACGCTAGGAATATTGGATTGAGGAAGTCTCGAGAATGAGTTGGCGGCGCGGGGTCGTTATCAAGAGCGAACGGGAGCTGGCTTTGATGCGCGAGGCAGGCAAAGTCAATGCGCGCGCATTGGCGGCTGCCGTCTCGAGCGTAGGGCCGGGCGTTCGCACGGAAGATCTCGACGCTGCTGCCGCCGAAGTGCTGCAGCAGGCAGGTGCAGAACCGGCGTTCGTCGGCGTGCAAATGCAGGGTGCAGATCCCTATCCCGCCGTCACCACGGTATCCGTGAACGACGAACTCGTTCACGGCATTCCGGGAAAGCGCCGTCTGGTGGAGGGCGATATCGTCAGCATCGATTGCGGAACGATCCTGGAGGGTTTCGTAGCCGATTCGGCACTCACGGTGGGCGTGGGCGAGATTTCCCAGGAAGCACAGGCATTGGTCGATACGACCCTGGATGCATTGTACGTCGGGATTGCGCAGATGGTGGAAGGAAATCGCACGGGAGACATCTCCGCAGCGATTCAAGAATTCGTCGAAAGCCACGGGTACAACGTCGTGCGCGAATACACGAGCCACGGCGTCGGCAGGAACATGCACGAAGACCCCCAGGTGCCCAACTATGGTCGTGCGGGGAGCGGATTGGCGCTCAAACCCGGCATGACCATCGCCCTGGAGCCCATGGTCCTGGCGGGTTCACCACAGACACGCGTATTGGACGACCGCTGGACGGTTTGCTCGTTCGATGGGCAGCTTACCGCACACTTCGAGCACAGCGTGGCCGTGACGTCCGGCGGACCCCGGGTTCTCACCGCTTTCGACGGGAATCTGGACGAATTGGGTTTGTCACAGTATAATCATTACTTTGCTGGCCGCTTGAATGCGGTTGGTGAACAAAGGAGTGATCGATCATGAAAGTCTCCGCCTCGGTGCGAAGGCGTTGTCCGAAATGCAAGATTGTGCGCAGGCGCGGGAAGGTTTACGTGATATGCGAAAACCCGCGTCACAAGCAGCGACAAGGATAGGTGTATGGCGCGTATAGAAGGTGTTGACCTGCCACGAGATAAGCAGGTTGAAATCGGTTTGACCTACATCCATGGTATTGGACGCAGCACGGCGCAGAAGGCGCTCGTGTCCACCGAAATCGATCCGAGGACAAAAGTCCGCGATCTGACGGAGGAAGAGGTCACTGCGCTGCGGGATTACATCAACCAGAATCTCGTCGTTGAGGGAGATCTGCGCCGTGAAGTGCAGATGAACATCAAACGCCTGGTTGAGATCGGCTGCTATCGAGGCTTGCGTCATCGGCGTTCTCTGCCGGTGCGCGGTCAGCGAACGCGAACCAACGCCCGCACCCGCAAAGGACCGAAAAAGACCGTTGCGGGTCGTGGACGAAGGCGGGGCGCGAAGAAGAAGTAATCGCTCAAATGAATTTTGCGCGCCGATCCTCGGAGCGGGTGTCCTTCCCCCCAGCGGCGAACTCCGTGGCAAGAAGCGCATCACGTTCATCGAACGAAAAATAGAGAGGTTGGACAGGATCGCATGGGACGAAAACGACAAAAGTCGCAGCGGGCAAGCTCGCGAAAAACCAAACGGACGATGTCGCACGGAAAGGTACACATCCACGCGACGTTCAACAACACGATCATCACGATCACCGATCAAGAAGGAAACGTCGTGATTTGGTCCAGTGCCGGATCATCCGGTTTCCAGGGATCGCGGAAGAGCACGCCATATGCGGCCCGCCTCGCAGCCAACAAAGCCATCGAAGATGCGAAAGCGATCGGCCTGCAGGAAGTCGACGTGATGGTCAAAGGACCCGGACCCGGGCGCGAAGCTGCGATTCGAGCCGTGCAAGGTTCCGAAGTCAGAGTGCGATCGATCAGTGACGTCACACCGGTCCCGCACAACGGCTGTCGGCCGCCGAAGAAACGGCGGGTATAACGCCGCGAATCGATGCTTGGTCGAAATCATCGAAAACGTGCCTGCTGCGCACCGCGCAATGGGTGAACGAAAACGGAAGGATTGAATGGCTAGACATACCGGACCTGTTTGTAAATTATGTCGCCGAGAGGGCGAGAAACTTTTTCTCAAAGGTCAGCGTTGTTTTACTCCGAAGTGCGCCTTTGAGCGTCGGGGCTATCCACCCGGGGAGCATGGGCGGGAAGCTCAATTTCGACGGCGTCGAGTATCGGATTACAGCAAGCAATTACGAGAAAAGCAGAAGACACGCAGAATTTATGGCGTGACGGAACGTCAATTCCGACGATATTACCGCAACGCTTTGAAGAAGCGCGGCCTGACCGGATCGAATTTGCTGCAGACGCTGGAACGCCGACTGGACAATGTGGTTTACCGTCTCGGATATGCTGAAAGCCGAGCGCAAGCGCGGATGCTGGTCACACACGGCCATTTCAACGTAAATGGCCGGCGGACCGACGTTCCTTCGATGCTGGTGCGCCCGGGGGACGAGATCGAAGTTCGTGAGGGATCGAAATCGCGGCCATATTTCAAGGATGTCGCCGAAACCGCCGAAGCGCGAACGCTTCCTCGCTGGTTGGAGCGCGATCTGAAGAAATTGAACGGCACTATCACTCAGATGCCCGAGCGGCGCGACGTCGATTTGACTTTGAACGAGTCTCTGATTGTCGAGTATTACTCCCGCTAGGTTCGCTGTCAGGTATATTGACGGTGAGTCGTTCCTGGTGGGGTGGAATTTATCCGTTGAATGGCGTTGCTCTAGAGCGACACATTCGTTCCCGAACATAACCGCAAGGTATTGTTTTGTGGAGGGTTGAAGTGCCAGTATCCACTAACATGGTCATGCCGAATATCGAACGCGTAGCCGTTGCAAGGAACTATGGCAAATTCGTCATCAGTCCACTCGAGAGCGGTTACGGCATTACGATCGGGAATGCGCTGCGTCGAGTGCTGCTTTCATCCTTGGATGGAGTCGCCGTGACGTCGATTCGCATCACCGATGTACCTCACGAATTTTCGAACATCGACGGCGTTCGTGAGGACGTGCTGCAATTCATGCTTAACGTGAAAAAACTGCGCTTTATTCTGCACGATACGGACACCGCCCGCATTCGCCTGGAAGTAAAGGGTGAGGGCGTGGTAACGGCGGCAGATATCATCGCTCCGGCCGAAGTCGAGATCGTAAACCCGGAGTTGTATCTCTTCACGGTAGACGATGATAAGGCGCATCTTGAGATCGAGATGACGGTACAGCATGGACGCGGCTACTCTCCGGCGGATGAGCGCGGTCGTTTGCCCATCGGCGAACTTCCCACCGACGCCATCTTCAGCCCGATTCGCAGAGTCAAGCACGAAGTTGGACGGGCGCGCGTCGGTCAGGATACCAGTTTCGACAAACTCACCATAGAAATTTGGACCGACGGGACCATCAAACCGGAAGAGGCGTTGAGCCGCAGCGCGCAGATCATGATCGCACACCTGCGCGATTTGGCTGGCGTGACGGAAGAAAGCCTGATGATGGCCGTGGCCGAGGAAGAAGAACCGCGGCTGGCGAGCGAAATATACGAAACACCGATCGAGAACCTGGATTTGTCTGTGCGGGTGTTCAACTCACTCAAACGCACTGGAATTACAAACGTCGGTGAAATCCTCGATATGCTCGAGCGAGGATCGGACGCCATGTTGTCGATACGCAATTTCGGTGAGAAAAGCCTGCAGGAATTATCCGACCGCTTGCGAGAAAAGGGCTACCTCGACAACGAGGAAGAGAAGGAAGAAGAAGCGGTGGAGGCTGAGTGAGGTAGAAAATGAGGCATCGAGTAGCAGGGCGCAAATTAAATCGATCGATGGGGCATCGTAATGCATTGCGCCGAAACCTGATAACCGAATTGTACCGTCATGAGCGTGTGCAAACCACGAAGGCGAAAGCGCTGGCCATCCGTGGCGAAGCAGAGAAGTTGATCACGACCGCCAAGCGCGGCATCGCCGCCGGTGAGGCAAAAGCGGTTCACGCACGGCGGTTGGCTGCTGCGCGCATCAACGATCCGGAAATCGTCAAGAAATTGTTCGACGATATCGCTTTACGTTACACGGACCGCCCCGGCGGCTATACGCGTATCCTTAAACTGGGACCACGCCTCGGTGATTCGGCCGAGATGGCCATCATCGAGTTGGTTGAAGAATAAGCCAGCCAGAGACTGGCGAAACCGGGCGCCCAACGAGGCGCACCGATGGCAGATTACAAATCGATTATCGCCTACGACGGCACAGATTTTCAGGGCTTTCAGCGACAGAAAGCGGGCGTCCGAACCGTGCAATCGGTTCTGGAGGACGGATTACGGGCTGTCGGTTGGGAAGAGCGTTCTCTCCAGGCAGCTGGTCGAACGGACGCAGGTGTGCACGCCAAGGGACAAGTGATCGCGTACGAATTGCCCTGGAAGCACTCGGCCGTCAAGCTGACCCAAGCGTTGAACGCAAACCTGCCTGCGGACGTGTCGGTGGTCAGCAGCGAGTCCGTCGAAGCGGATTTTCACCCGCGTTTTTCGGCGAAAAGCCGCAGGTACCGCTACACGCTGATCGTGGCGCCGGTTCGCGACCCGCTGCGGGCAAGATACAGCTGGCGCATTTGGCCGAGGCCAAATATCGAGGCGATGCAGACGGCCGCTGGGCTGCTGATCGGGGAGCATGATTTCGCCGCCTTCGGAACCGCGCCGATCCCAGGAGGGCAGACGCTGCGGACCGTCACGCGTGCGGATTGGAAGCGCACCAAAGATGAGTTGTGCTTCGAGATTGAAGCAAACGCTTTTCTCTACCACATGGTTCGCCGGCTTGTGGGTGCATTGATTGAAGTCGGCACGGGACGGAAGGCGATCGAAGAAGTCAGCGTATTTCTCGATCGTCCCTCGGTCCGCTGGGAAGGCTCTTTAGCGCCGGCCCAAGGGTTGTGCCTGGAAGCGGTTGATTATTCAGGGTCAAACAAGGATCTCGAGGAACGTTCCCCGGGATTGTAATGAGGAGTCAGTACAGTGCAGAAGACGTATTATCCAAAGCCGGGCGATGTGACGAAATCGTGGTACCTCGTCGATGCCACGGATCAAAACTTGGGCCGCATGGCGACCCGCATCGCGCAGGTCTTGCTTGGAAAGAACAAACCGCAGTTCACCCCCGGCGTGGACCTGGGTGATTTCGTGATCGTTATCAACGCGGAGAAAGTTACGGTCACCGGGAATAAGCTCGACGATAAATTCTACTACCGCTATTCCGGATACCCGGGCGGCATGAAGAGCGTCAATCTCCGCAACCAACTGGCGAAATTCCCGGACAGGGTCATCAAGTCCGCCGTCTGGGGAATGCTGCCCCACAACCGGCACGGCCGAAGGATTATGAAGAATCTTCGCATTTATGCCGGCGCGCAGCATCCACATGCCGCACAAAAGCCGGAGAAAATGGATTTGGATTAGGTTCGCTGCCGAAACGCGAGAGAAAGTCAGAGCCGTTTCGCATCGGCGAAGAACGATATGGAGAGGCGTAATTGATGAGCGAATATTTTGAAGGAATTGGCCGCAGGAAAACCAGCACTGCCCGCGTGCGTGTCTCGCCAGGCAATGGCCAGTTCTTGGTAAACAACAAGCCTGCGGAGGAGTATTTCACCCGCGTAGGTGACATGGATCTGATCTTGGCGCCGCTGCGCGATGCGGAAATGGAAGGGAAACTGGATATTTCCGTTCACGTCAATGGTGGCGGCGTCACGGGTCAAACGGGTGCGGTGCGCCACGGGATTGCGCGTGCGCTGCTGGTGATGGATAAATCTCTACGGCCGGCGATGCGAAGCGGCGGTCATCTCACGCGCGATGCTCGCATGAAAGAGCGCAAAAAGCCAGGTTTGAAACGAGCCCGCAAGGCGCCGACGTATACCAAACGCTGATCTTCTTCTGTATCAGGAGAAATGGCGTGGATAAATGCACGATTGAGGCCGGGGAAATCCGATTCCCCGGCTTTCCGCATTGAAGGGGAGTGTCGCGTGGAAAAAGGTATCATCGTCATCGGATTGGGCCCCGGAGATCCCCATTTGTTGACCCGGGAGGCGTGGGATGTGCTCTCGGATGCCGTCGAGCTGCATCTACGGACCGGATTTCACCCGATCGTGCCGGCGCTGCCGGTGCACCTCGAGGTGAATACGTTCGATTCCTTGTACGACGAGCTCGACAGTTTCGAGGCGGTTTATGCGGCCATCGTGGATCGGCTGATCGACCTGGCAGCCAATTCAAACCCGGTCGTATACGGCGTACCCGGAGATCCGACGGTCGGCGAAGCGACGGTGGTCGAGTTGCGGCATCGTACGAAGGAATTGGGGATACCGCTGCGCATCATCCACGGCGTGAGTTTCTGCGAGCCCTGTTTGAATCTGCTGGGCGTGGATGCATTAGATGGCTTGTTCATCGCCGATGCCCTGGAACTGGCCGCCCGGCATCATCCTATGTTTCCTCCGGATTCACCTGCCCTGATCGGTCAGTTGTACGACCGCATGGTGGCGGCCGATGTCAAACTGACTCTGATGAATCAATACCCCGACGAGCACGACGTGATACTGCTGCACGAGAGCGGCACGTCACAGGCGAAAGTAGAAGAGCTGCCTCTGCATCGGATCGATCAGAGCGAACAGATCGGCAGTCTCACGGCATTGTTCGTGCCGGCCCTCGAGAAATCATCGGCTTTTGAAAACGCATCGTTCGCTGCGGCCCCATTTGATGGAAGAGGCCTACGAAACTTTGAGCGCACTGGATAATGAGGACGAAAGCGCCTTGCGCGAGGAATTGGGGGATCTGCTGCTGCAGATTATCCTGCACGCCCAGATCGCCACAGAAGCAGGAACTTTCACGATGGCCGATGTCGTGGCATACGTCCAGGAAAAGATCATCCGCCGCCATCCGCATGTTTTCGCCGGCCTGGATGTGGAAGGCGTGGATCAGGTGCTTCAAAATTGGGAGAGTTTGAAGGCCGCAGAACGAAAGGAACACCAGGAGGACAGGGGCTTGCTTGACGGCATTCCACAGAACTTTCCGGCGCTCTCTCAGGCTGCGGAAATTCAATCGCGTGTGGTGCGCGTCGGTTTCGACTGGCCCGACCTTACCGGGGTGGAGGGGAAGGTGCAGGAGGAAATGCAGGAAGTCGCCCAAGCCGCAACACCGGCGGAACGGGTTGGAGAGATCGGCGATTTATTGTTCGCTGTAGTAAACTATGCCCGCTGGATTGATGTGGATGCGGAAGCCGCATTGCGCGAAGCGAATCTGCGCTTTCGGCGGCGTTTCCGGGAGTTGGAACGGGAGGCCTCCCGCCAGGGACGCGAGCTCAGCGGGATGACGCTAGAGGAGATGGACTCGCTTTGGGAAGCGGTCAAGTCGAAAGAGGGATGATGGGCGCTATCTTAATACGGAAGAATGGGTTTGCATTTACTGCCCTCGTGTCCGTCCTGCTCGCTTCTTGCGCGCTCGTTCGCGATCTACAAAGCACAGACCTGGATCCGGCGGAAACCTTGCCCATCGCAACGCACACCGAAGCCGTCGAATCGGAAACGCCGGAAGAAGCGCCTCTCCAGACGATGACTCCGACGGTTACCGTTCAGCTCGAACCGTTCACGTTTTCGTTGGATGGACCCGCGCGCGATATCGCCTACGAAATTCCGCTGACCTTGCAGTTCGTCGATGAAAGCAGTGCCTCGTTCTTTTTCAAACTCGATCAACCCCAGGAAGGGGCGCTATTCGTTTGGGACGGACGAGGGCTCGTGGGACAGATGGAGTTTGACGCTCAAGTTACCCGCCACCAATTCGATCTATTCGGATTAGAACCGGGAGTCGGATATTCCGCCATCGTTGGTTTGCGCGACGAATCTGGTTTGTATTTCCCACCTGCTTTTGCGGATGGAGGATGGGCAGCAATCGACTTCGAGACGCTCGAGTCTGCGTGGGAGCCAATCCGCATGGGCGTGATCGGCGATTCGGGATTCGGAGAGCAACTGACGTACGACCTGCTCACCGAGATGGCAGCGTTCGATTTGGATTTCGTCGTGCATACGGGGGACGTCGTTTACAGGGTGTATGAGGATCCAGATCCCGCGACAGCCTTCGGCCGGAAATATTTCCTTCCGTTCGCGCCCATCTTGCATCAGATGCCCGTATATGCCGTACCCGGAAATCACGAGTTCGAAATTGCCACGCTCCTAGATGATCTGCCTTTTTACTTTCACGTATTTCCCCCGATTCTGGATGAGGCGCGGGGTTTGCGGGGTTCCGATGGTTTGCGCGAGTATTTCCGCTTTTCAATTGGCGACTATCAATTTATACTGCTCAACTCCCAGGCTTTTTACGGTTCGGGCGAACGGGACGCGCAGACTGCCTGGCTAGAGGAACAGCTCCAGGATCAGAGTGTGAAGCATTCGATAATCGTCTCGCACATTCCCCCGTTTACCAGCGGAAAATATGAAAAAGATGGTGGTCCGCTGCGTTCCAGGTGGGTGCCCCTCTTTGAAGCGTCCAACGTTCGCCTCGTTCTTTCCGGCCACGATCACAACTACCAGCGCCTGGAAGTCAATGGAATTACGTATGTCGTATCGGGAGGCGGCTCGACGAGTTTATATCCGCTCAGCCTGGCTCATCCGGATGCGAAGGCTTTCGAACGCCGCTCGCATTTCGTCTTGCTGGAATTGTATCGTGATCGGATCGAGCTCATCTCGATCGCGCGCGGCGGCGAAGTCCTGGATCAAGCCACCATCCCGCTGCCGGCGGAGTAGGCTGCGATCCAGGCAAGGCGTGTCCCCGGTCATTCTTCGATGATGGATTTGGACATGACGTGCAGGTCATCTCGCCGCGACCAGCCTTCGGCTAGCCAGAACTTCATTCCTTCTTGATTATCCCTAAAGATGAAGAGATGACACTTGTGTATGTTCCTGCGGGCCAACGCCGCAAGACAACGGGTCACGAGGATTCGTCCGACGCCTCGCCGGCGGTTTGAAGGGTGGACGGAAAGATGATGGATGTATCCGCGGCGTCCGTCATCTCCGCAGAGAACGGCGCCGACAATACGATCGCCTTCGCAGGCAACGTGACTCAAGCCAGGGTTACGATCCAGGAATTGGTGGATTCCGGGTTCCGTATCCGAGTCGCCCAGGCCGATGCCCTGGCAGGATTCCCAGAGCGCGAACACGCCTGAATAGTCGTTGTGTTCCATCGGGCGAAAGTCGATGGGTTTCATGACGTTCTCCTTTACACAAGTAGTCTCCTTTTCATCGATTGCGGTACGGCAGGACAGCGCGGGATGCAGGGAATGCCGTATTATAGCGCGGTCGTCCGAGCGGAGATGACAATCGCAGGGCTTGAAATTATCTGAGGTCGGTGGATA
>JARRPX010000051.1 GCA_037382465.1 Anaerolineales bacterium
CCAAGAACAGGTTTCGACGAAGCTCCCTTCGTCTGCGGCACCGCCCGAAAACGTCACCGTCCGATCTGGTTGGTCTCATTTCTGCATTCACAAGATTCTATTGTATCCTGATCCCTGCGCAGCGTGCCACTGTACGCTGTTCCGTCCCCCGCAGAGATCCATCCGTCCATGACGAACGGAATGCGCCCGTCCGCCGCGATCCATTCGCCGCGGAATTTACGTGCGATGTGCACGTGCAGGCCGGTGGCGTATCCGCCTTCGCAGGATGGATGCCCGATTCGCTCACCGGCGTGGAGGTACGTCCCCACCGGGACCCGGTCTCGGCTTTCGACGTGCATGTAGAGCAGTACCCAGCCGGTCTGCTCGTAGCCGTCTCCATCGAGGTCCAGGATGACTTCACCGTTCTCGGAGCGCAGAACCAGTCCATCGGCTGCGGCCACAACCCATTCATCGGAATAGCCGCATCCGAGTGCATAACCCGGAGGTGCAAAGTCGAGTGCAGCCCACGCCGCGCCATCCCCCCAGGCAGAATGCGGCCCTCCGGTGAAGGACCACACTTTGCCGTCTTCGAAAGGAAGCTGCAGCAAAGGTTGTTCCAGATCCTGCGGCACGAGCGGCTCGATTGCGCGCTCGAAAGGATCACCGAACAGCGTTGTATACGTTTGGATGAATCCCTGTGCAGAGACCACGCCGCGCCACGCCTCGACGTCGTACAACTTCGCGAAAAGATATTGAACGCCCACGCTTCCGGCGTTCAAACCCGGTCCAGGCACGACGACCTTGCCGTCTGAAAAGACCAGCGGTCCCACCCAACCGGCCCGCCACAAGTAGTAACCCTGGTTGAGTTGATCGGCGGCCCATGACAACTGCACGAACAGACCTCCCCAATCCTGCCGCTGGTAGCCGACAGGATAGACTCGGTCCAATGTATCGACGTCCGCGTTGGTTACCCAACCCCCTTGATACTCGAGGACGGCCAAAAGCAGCCGCGGGTTGACGGAATATCGCTGCGCCACCAATTGAACGATCTGCGCGCCGGTCATCTCTTCGTATTCGACTTCCTCTGTGTATGCGGAAAGGTATCCACCCCATTCATCGATTTCGGCTTGCAGATCGAAAATTACGCTCGCCGGCCCATAAACGAGTTCCGAATCCGGAACGAGTTTATTGCTCGGACCTTCGGGCTGTGGAACGGGTGCCGGGATTTCGAGCAGCTGTCCCACGGCAAGGTAATCGACGTTCGACAGTTGATTTGCCTGACTGATCTGGAGTACGGTCACATTGTATTGTTCGGCGATCTGCCCCAACGTCTCGCCTGCTTGCACCACGTGATAGAGCACGTCCATGCGCACCGTTGGCGTGTTACGCACAGGATCGGGTGTAGGAGGAAGAACTTCTTCACCCGGTGCACGTGAAGGCGGCAGCAATGAAATCAGCGGATGCTGTGTGGGCGTCGGAGTGATGACCGGCAGGGGATTGGCGTCCTTCGTGCTGGAAATGTTTTCCCTTGCTGAAAATATTCCGGGAAACGCACAAGCGACCGTGCTGGCCGCGATGACGAGCACAACGCAGGCGATGTATACCAGGCGTTTGCGGAAAAAGACGTTCGCCAACGCGGGATCCTCTCCAGACACTCTATGACAAAACAACGACTTTCTCACTCCCTGCACGGCGACTTGCGCGAACGGCGTATTGTCGAATCCAGTCAATCACCGGGCAGCGACTCATTTCTGGGTTCAAGATTCATGCCACGCCGTGCGAAAATACTTCGAATCATTGCGGGAAGACTGCATCCACCAGTTGGATAAATTCTGGAAGCAAGTCCGATGCGGGTGTTCGGTGAACGCGCTCCCGGAAGCAGGACGCCAGGGAGCGAAAATACCAGGCTTGATCCGCTCGCGGCCGGTTGAAGCGCTCCCAAAGCTCTTCCCCTTCGCGGCGCAGGAAATTACGGATGGACCGCATGTTGTCTATTTTATCGGCCAGCGCGAGCATGAGTACGTCATCATCGGCGCATCGAAGCTTGTCCAGCGTTTCCTGTTTGCGCTGCCGCCAGGGTGCCGAACGGTCGGACTCCGTAACGGCGCAAACGAGTCTCGCCACCCGATCGCCAAATCTCTTTCGAATCTCATCTAGCGTCACCGTTGTATCCTCAACCGTGTCGTGTAAAAAACCGGCGATGACGAGTTCCTGCGCGCATCCCGCAACGGCCAGAATGCGGCCCACCGCAAACGGATGTACGATGTATGGAACAGAAGTGCCCTTCCGGAATTGTCCGGCGTGTGCCCGCACGGCGAATTCTATAACTGTGAAAAGGGGATCCGTCTTCACTTTGTCCTTCATCGTTCTGGCACGCCTGTGAAAATCAAACCGTCGTCCGCCTAGGCGTTATTCCCATTTTTCATGACAACCGCCATCCGCATGGCGCCAATCTGCCATCGAATGATCCGGCAGCTCAAAGCCACTTCTCGAGCAGTAAAGATGGTTCGTTGACTCTGCGCAACCTTCCCTGGTGATCGATGAAAGACCAACGACCTGGGTCGGTTTTGTAAACTTGATACCCCAAACGTTCGTACAACCTTTGAGCGCCTATGTTTTCCACCGCAGCGGCAATCGCCACACGTTCGTACCCTGCATCGCGCAGAACGGATTCCGCCGCTTGGACCAGACGCGTCCCGATGCCCCGATTGCGGTAGGCTGGCCGGACGCGAAAGGCGTGCAGGTAAGCGCTCAGCGCGCCATGATGGATATCCGCACGATGCGCGTTGAATTGGATGAAGATCTGCCCCACGACTCTCCCGTCGCATTCGGCGACGAGGATCAAACGCCTGCCCAACTGCATCTCTTCCATCACGTGCCGGTAGACGCGCCGGTATTGGGTGTACTCGCCTTCCCATTCCATTTCAGGTAAGTCCGCTTCTACGGCGGGCCGGATGCGGCAATCAAGCGCCTCGACCATGAGAAGCTTCCCTTTCGATCAGTTTGTGTAGCAAAACTTTTTCTTCTGCTTCCGAGTGCAGCTCTTCGTCGATCCAGGCCGCTCGCAGCGCCCAGAGGATGCGTCGATAGCCAGGACCCGGCGGCAGGCCAAGCGCCCGCAGAGCCTCACCGTCCGATTTCGGCTCCACGAAACGCCAGACGCTCAAATAACGCTCGATGGCATCCCGCGCCTGCGTCTCACCCTGCAGCGCAAGCCAGGCAGCCGCCAGTGCCGCTTCGCGGCATTCATCCATCCGCGCCGTCAGCTCGCTCGCTTTCGCATCCTCCACCAACGAGGGCAGCTCTCGTCCCAGACTTGCAGCTTCGAGAATCTGGCCCATCAAGCCGGAGGGGAAATGCAGACGATCGCAAACCGCGTGTATCTCCTTCTGCGAAAGACGGAAGAACAGCAGAGTGTATATGAGAAATTCCTGCTCCGGCGGGTCTTCGAGCCGCCATGCCGGCGGCGCCTCGAAATCGAAGACTCGCGAGACGCGGCTTTCGAGCCACTCGTCCCAGATGAGTGTGGGATGGATCGCTCTCAGTAAATCCAGTTCCTGCAGGCGAGCCATGATCTGCGGCATGCGGTCTTCGTGGAAAATCTGAACCAGTTCATTGCGCAGCCGTTCGCCGCTGACCCGATCCAGAAGCGGAAGCGCCTGGCGGAGCAGCTCGAGGGTACGCGCTTCGATTTCAAAATTGAGACGCTGCTCGAGACGCACGGCGCGCAGCATGCGCGTGGGGTCGTCCACAAAACTGATGGAATGCAGCACGCGTATCTTGCGATCGCGCAGATCCCGTCCGCCTCCCCAATGGTCGAGTAACTGGCCGTAATGCCGGCCATCGAGACGTAACGCCAGCGTATTGATCGTGAAATCGCGGCGGTGCAGATCCAGCTTGATGCTGCCGCGCTCGACCGAAGGCAGCGCCGTCGGATGGGTATAGAATTCCGTCCGGGCGGAGACGAAATCTAGATCGGCAGGCAGATCGACTCCATCTTCCGCCGAAGTGGAGACGGCTTTCAGGAGCTGCTTGTTTTCGCGATCGAGCTGCCACTTGGCCGTCCCAAAGCGCCGATGGCTGCTGATGCGGCCGCCGTACTTCGAAGCCAGGCCTTTCGCCAATCCGATGGCGTCCCCCTCCACGACGAGATCGAAGTCCACACTGGGTTCGCGCAGCAGGAGATCGCGCACGAAACCGCCCACGATGTACAAAGCGGACTTGTGCGCCATGGCCTCCTCGGCAACCTTCTTCAGCAGCGCCAGCCTCTCCGGCTTCAAGGCGCTTTCCAACCGGTCGCCGAGATTCGTGAGCGGTGGTTCTTCAACCGCCGCACCGAGGATTTTCAGCAAATCGGTGCGCGTGACGATGCCAATGATTTCTCCGCTCTCCGGATCCGCAACGGGCACCTGACCCCAGCCGCGGTGAATCATGGCGCGCTGCAGGCGCTGAACGGAATCACCCGGATGGACCGTCAAGTCCCCGGCATCCATGATGCTGGAGATGGGCCGATCCTGCATGCCGTGCGTCACGGCCCGATCCACCGCCCGGCGAGTGAGCAGGCCTTTCACGGTCTTTCCCTCCACAACGGGGAAACCTTCGTGGCCGGAGCGCTGCATGCGCGCCAATGCATCCGCAATGCTGGTCTCCGGATTCAGTACTCGTGGGTCGCGCGACATGATTTCGGCGACCGTTTTTACCGGCTCGATGATCTGGGGCAAGAGTTCATGCAGCTCCGCATTGACTTCCGCCAGGCTGCGATCTTTGATCAACGCCGCAGCAGCGCGATCGTGCCCGCCTCCTCCGAAATGTTCCGCCACGCGGCTGATGTCCAGCAACGATGATGATGAGCGCCCGACCAGTTGAATCGCCCCGTTGAGGGCCACGAGCACGACCAGACCGTCCGGATCGAAAACGTCACGCAATTTGTGCGCCAAGGTAGAGATCTCGTCCACCATGTCCCCGGCGACGCCGCAAGCGATGACGATCGAAAGGCCATGAATCTCGAACGTCTCTACGGCTTCGAAGAGCTGGTTGAACAAATCTCGCTGGTCGGGAGAAAGGGGGTGATTTAGGAAATTGGAAGCGATGTCGAGGCTCGCTCCTGCTTCGAGCAGCCACGCCGCCGCACGCACGTCTCTCGGCGTAGTTGCCGCATAAGACAGCGATCCCGTGTCCTCATAAATACCCAGCAGCAGCAGGGTGGCGATGACGAGATCGAGCTTGATGTTCTCCTGCCGTAAGGATTCGACGAGCAGCGTCGTCGTAGCCCCGATATCTTCGAGATGCGCCGTCCAGGCCGGATTCAGCGCCTCGTCTTCGGGATGGTGATCGATGACGTGCACTTCGGTTGTCTTGGTGACTCCCTTGATCGAAACCGAGGACTGCGTGTCGACCAGGGTCAAACGGTCGACGTGACCGCGAGGCAGATCCTGAAATTCTTCGAACGGAAAGCGTTCGCCGTACAACGTCAGGTAAGCGTGTACGTTGCGGTTCAAACGCCGCGGCAAGACCGCCAGCGCTTCCGGATGGAGAAGGTGCGCGGCGAGCAGCGATGCGAGGGCATCGAAATCCGCTTGTTCGTGTGTCAGAATCAAGTGCATCGCCATCGATCCCATCGGAGGAAGTCCGTTCCAGCAATGCGCTGGTTTTTATGTGCACCCGCTTCCTCCCTCACGGGGATTATACAATGGGCTTGGAAATAGCGTTTCGCTGATTGTCCGGACACAGACACCTCGGTCGTGAGGCAGCGGACGTTGATTCTCTGAAGGCAGCGTGACCTTGAATACAAGGACAGATTGTGGTTAAAGTCAAACCTGATGAATTCCATCTTTTAGAAGACAAGGAAGCAGAATGAACCAGAAAGTTGACTCGAACTTCGAGATCCGCCCTGCGACCCCGGCGGACGCGGACGAAATCGCAGATTTGAGCGCCGAACTCGGATATCCCGCCTCACAAGAACAGATACTGAACCGGCTGGAGCATCTCAAAAGCCGCGCAGATCACGTTGTGTTCGTGATGGAAGTGCCGCACGGACCGATCGTGGGATGGATTCACGCCTACCTGCGCTACTTATTGATTTCGGGATTGAGCGCCGAAATTGGCGGCATCGTCATCCGGACTAGTTATCGTCGTCGCGGGCTCGGTAAGAAGCTGCTTCAACACGTCGAGGAGTGGGCAGGCAGACATGGCTGTGAGACCGTAGCGCTGTACTCCGGTATGCACAGGGACACGGCGCACTTGTTCTATCCCAATATCGGATACACGCGAATCAAATCATCCTGGAAGTACGAAAAGAAAATCCGCGTCGAGTGAAGCGCCGGCGCCGGGCGAAAGCACGACTTGCGTGAGACGCTACGTTGGAACGTAGAGCAGCGCGCCGCCTCTCGGGGGTAGACTCAGCCGCAGCCCTTCGCCGGACACCTGGTGATTTCCTTTGCTGATGGCATCGTAAACTTCGCGTCCAATTTCCCAGCCGATCGAATCGACGGCAAGCTGAACGCTGCGCGCTTCGTCGCTGATGTTGAGCAGGATAAGGGCCGATTCACCTTGCAGCGATCGCACGTATGCGTACACCCCACTCGAGTCATCGGCCAGAAAAGTTGCGTAATCGCCTTGCCGCAATACGGGCAAGCGATGCCGCAGATGGATCAAATTTCTGACGTAATCCCGCAGCGCATGGTTCCATGCTGCTTCGTCCGTAGGAAATGCACCCCGGCAATCCGGGTCCTTTCCTCCGGTCATGCCGATCTCGTCGCCGTAATAAATTGCCGGAGCACCGGGAAAACCCATCTGGAACAGAAACGCCTGCTGCACGACCCGATCGTCGTCAAAACATAAGGTCCGCAGGCGTTCGGTGTCGTGGCTGCCGAGCAGTACGTATTGGGCAAAGTTGTGTGCTTGCGGATAGGCCTGCAGGACAGCCTCGATCCGTTTGGCGAATTCGGACGGGGACAGAATCCTCCTCGCCACGAAATCCAGCAGTGCATCCCGGACCGGATAATTCATCAATCCATCGAAGTGACGCTCTCCCACGAAGCGGGGATTCACCTCCCAGACTTCGCCCAGCAGAAATGCGTCGGGGTTAATCTGTTTGACCTGCGAGCGAAAGGCTTCCCAGAAAGAATCGTCGTCGATTTCGGTGGGCACATCCAATCGCCAGCCATCGGCGCCCTGCTCGATCCAGTATCGCGCCACAGAGAACAGATACTCGCGCACACCGGGGTTGCCGGTGTTGAATTTGGGCAAATTGCGATGGCCCCACCAGGCCAGGTAGTTGATTTTTTTATGCGGATTGTAAGCATTGAGTGGAAAACGCTGGATGTGGAACCAATCCTGGTACGGTGAGTGTTCCTGATTCGAAAGCACATCATCGAAAGCGAAAAAGCCACGACCGCAGTGGTTGAATACGCCGTCCAGAACGATCCTCACGTGCAACTGATGCGCCTTCTCGATCAAGGCACGAAAGACGCTCAGATCTCCCAGCTTGGGGTCGATTTGGAAATAATCTATCGTATCGTAGCGATGGTTGGAAGCCGAGAGGAAGATCGGATTGAGATAGATCGCGTTCACGCCCAGATCGAGCAAGTAGTCGAAGCGATCGATCAGTCCTTGCAGATCGCCGCCGTGAAATCCCCATGCACTCGGTTTCTCGTTCCACGGGCGAACGTTGGGCGGATCGTTGGCGGGATCACCGTTGGCGAAACGATCCGGAAATACCTGATAGAAGACCGCATCTCTTACCCATTCAGGGACCGTCATCAACTCTTACCCAAAACATTGATTTCCAGCCTCGGCAGCGATCCTTGCCGCGCCGGCTGCCCTCCACGTCATGCTTCATGGTCCGGCCCCATCTATTCATCGACGCCGCCGCCCGATCCCAACAGCTCGAGTTTGCTCAAAGCCACGTCGATCGCCAGGTCGGGATCCGCCCCCTGTACGGCCACTACGTCCACCGCACTTTCCAACGGCGACCGATAAACATCCAGATCCATGAGCAGCGGCCGGGGAACACCCTGAAAGAGAGCGGCGGTGACTTCACGCTGCAGGATATCGGAAGATTCCAAACCTGTGAGAACCGAAAGATGATCCGCGTTGGCCACCTGACTGAGCATCCCCTGCGCTTCCGGCGTTAAGAGAAAGCGCATGAAAGCCCAGGAGGCCTCCGCATCGAGATCGGAGAGACCCTGCATCAAGTAGGAATTTTCCGTCCACACGAATCCCGCCAGATGTCGATCCGTTGCCTGATACAACGGCCAGAGGTCCACTAACAGATTCTGAATTCCAATCGCATCTTCATACCGACGCGCGTTCCACGTCCCATCGATGACCCAGCCCGCCTGGCCCGTCTCGAAGAGGTTCACATCTTCATCTGTGTTGGTCGTCACCCGGCTGGCCTGTCGGATGAAAGCGAGTAATTCAAGCCAGCAGCGGCCTTGCGGGGTGTCGATCGTGACTTCCCCCGACTCGGTGAACAACGATCCATCACAGGCATCGATCTGTGAAGCGGTGAAATCGAAGCCGAGATCCAAAGCAATTCCTACCTTGCCTTCTTCCTTGAGCTGCAGCGCCGTGTTCACCCAACCCTGTACACTCTCCGGTGCCGTTCCAGCCAATTCGCGGTTGCGGTACAAGACCACACCCTGGAGTTCCAATGGCAAACCGATTCGGGCGTTCTCATAGGACACCTGACTCCAGGCAAGAGGATGCACGTTGGAATCCAGTTCCTCATCGACGCGACCGGCAACGTCGACGACCCAACCTTGCGACCACATCCACGGACCCCACGATGATGGCGCGAAGACGATGGACGGGCCAAGACTTGCGTCTTCGAGCGATTCGAGCGCCGGTTTGAGTTCGTCTTCGGGAAAGTAGACGATGGAAAAATCCGTCGCGGGGTTCTGCTCCAAGAAGCGATCGATGACCCGATGCAGGCCGCGTAATTCATCGCTGTTCCAACTCAGCCAAATGCGGACTTCACCATGCAAGGACCCACTCGGCGTCGATTCCCGTGGAGTCTGCGAAGCAGAGGCAATTGTGGAGGAAACCGTCGCCGGGGCCGAGACGCCGCCCTGGTCCGTGGAGGAACCCGGATTACTTTGGCACGCTGCTGCCAAACTCACAAGTATCAACACGATTACGAGACTGCGTACGCTTACATTTCGCTGCATTTTCCTACCCAAATCGAACCTGCGCTTCTGTGGTACAAACCCAGCCGAAACAAATGACTCCGATTTGCAGCCGCTCGTACCGCAAGCTCAGCGATTCAGTCTACCACATTCCAATCGGTCCAAGTACACCGCGATTTTCGATCCCTCCTTACGGCGAAAATTGAATCAGCGCTGAACATCCAGCAAAGAGCGGACTTGTGTTATACAATCCCCGCAGTTGCTTCCTTTATAATTCGATTCACCTGGAGTATTCGAACAATGTCTTGGCGCACTCGCATGGCGGCAAAACTAAAAGGCATATTTCGGGGTTCACCTGTTTTGATCCAGCGGGATGACGGAAATCGAAAATCGGTCCTCGAACTGCGCAGTTGGTACCCCATAATCTTGCTCATCGTGATCCTCGTATGGCACGTGCACGAACTCGCTACGACGACGGCGATCGGTTTGGGTGCTCTCTTGGGCATCCTCTTCACCGCCTTCGTCTGGTCGCGCGCCATGCTCAACGACGTCGTCGGGAAGCGCACCCTGGTCTACCGGGCGATTCAAGTTGGCGATGAACTCGAGGAAACCGGCGAAGTGTTCAACGAATCCCGGCTGCCCGTTCTATGGGCCGAGTTTGTCGATAACAGCGACCTTCCAGGTTATACCATTTCAAGTGTACGCGGTTTGAATCCAAACATGCTTACCCAATGGCGCGCCGGCGCGATCTGTAATCGCAGAGGCCTTTTCCATCTCGGTCCATGGGAACTGCGCATGGGGGATCCGTTTGGCATTTTCAACGTGTGCCATATGTTCCACGAGCCGGAGGAAATATTGGTTTTCCCTCCGCTTGCCAGGCTGCCCGCGGGTTTGATGCCGCGAGGCGGTTCGCAGGGCGAATTTCTACTCGTCCCGCAGCCGCTTCACGCGGACACTGTGAATGCATCCTTCGTGCGCCCTTACGTACCCGGTGATCCCTTGCGTCAAATCCACTGGCCGACGACCGCCAGGCGCTTCGAACCGTACGTCAAAGGTTTCGAACCGGAAGGCACATCCACGATCTGGATCGTCCTGGATATGGATGGAGAGGCTCATTTTGGGGAGGGGCAAAATTCAAGCGAGGAGGTCATGATCATGCTTGCGGCCTCGCTCGCGCGTGAATATCTGCAGACGGGATTGTCCGTCGGGCTCTTCGCTCACGGCACCGAACGCGTCATCATTCCGCCGCAGAGAAGCCGCACGCATTTCTGGACGCTGCTGCGAGGACTGGCGCCATTACGGGCCAGCGCCTCCCGTCCGCTGGCAAAAACGATCGTAGATGCTTCCGCGGTTCAATCCTCCCGCCATCTTTCGGTGGTGATTACGCCGTCACTAAACACCGAGTGGTCGGCAAAGATCAATCCCTTTGCCAGCAGCAGCCACGGCGGCGTGATGGCAATTCTGTTGGATTCGGGCGATCCGGAGCAATCAGGAAAAACGGAAGCCGCCGTTCTCGAATTATCGAAAATCGGGATCCGGACGCGCGTCGTGGTTCCGGCTTCGGTCAAGCCCATCTACGCCGCCTATGGAGAACTACATCGTTGGGAATTCACGCAGCTTGGCACCGGCGCCGTCGTTACACGTTCACAACCCCGCGCTACGATGGACCTTTCTATGAGGGCCGACAAATGATCGCTGCTGCGCTGGTTCGACGCACGAAGCACCTCTTCGTCCCCGCTGCGTTGGTGTTGGCCATCGCCGTTACGTTTTCAGACAGCGTTCAGGACACCGGGTGGACGCGGCACGAGATCTCCTATCTACTGGTCGTTTTAACGGCGATCCTGTTTGGAGCTGCGACGGCCGTCTCCCGATTCCGGT
The DNA here is from genome assembly GCA_037382465.1 of Anaerolineales bacterium. Lineage (NCBI taxonomy): Bacteria > Bacillati > Chloroflexota > Anaerolineae > Anaerolineales > Anaerolineales bacterium. The sequence goes on from JARRPX010000051.1 coordinate 10,986, forward strand.
CCAGAACGGTTCTGGCATACCACTTGTTGCTGTCGCTCATCGTCGCCGCCGAATCCGTCGGCCGTTTTTTCCCGCTGCGCATGTTGACTCAGCTTGAACCACAAATCAGCATCATCCAATCGATGCACACCCAGATCATCAATTTACTCGATCGCCTCCAATTCTGGGGACTTGCGATCATAAACCGCCAGCAGATATTCGATAATGGTTGGCTGCTGTTTTGTATCGTTTTACTCATATGGAACGGTTTCGCCTGGTTCATGTGGTCCCTGATCCGCAGGAAGCGTGCCCTCGAAGGACTTGTGCCGCTGGGATTGATGCTGGGCGCCAACATTCAACTCGGCGAAGAGCCAACTTCTCCCCTGGTAACTTTTACTGCGCTTAGCTGCTTGTTCATTGCCTACATGGTGTATTACCGTGCCCACGCCGACTGGCGCCAACGCAAGGTCGATTATCCCGATCTGGGCTACGATTGGAGCGCGATCGCCGCGTTGCTCACCGCTTCGATCACGGTATTCGTGTTCATCTTCCCCATATTTACGACGGTCGAAGGCTGGCGGAAAATCGCCGACTTCCTGGAACGCCTGCAGATCGAACCGATAAGCGACAACGCCCCGCTGCCCGAGGGGCCTTTCCCCAGTCTTGGACGAGAGGCGGTGAGTGCATATACACCCGACATGAGCACGATCGGCATTCCCCTGGAAAAAGGGACCGATACGATCATGCGGGTCCGCCTCAGCGATCCTGTGCCGCCGCCTCCCGAGTTGAACATTCAAATGACCGCTATCCCGAGGCATTATTGGCGGAACGAAGTGTTTGGAGAATACACAGGCACCGGTTGGAATCCCGTCGAAACCTTATCTACAATCGAGGACATTCCCGACGTGGTGCCGGAGGCTCCGCCGGGGCGGTACTTCCTGCGCCAGTCGTTCTGGATCATCGCCGACCACGGCCAGAAGCTCTTTGCGGTCAACGATCCTGTCTGGGGCGATCGCAACATTCAGCTTCTCTCGATCGGACCGGAAGACTCGCTGATCTCCGGGAGAACGGATCGCTACGGCATCGCTTCCTTCGCCGTAGACGTTTCCGCCCACGACCTCGCCTCCGCGCCTGTAACCTACCCCGATGAAATCACCGATACGTATTTGCAATTGCCGAATACCATCTCGCAGCGTACACGAAACCTCGCCGCAAATATTGCCTTCGGCTCCGAGTCGAGTTACGAAGTCGTGAAGCGGGTGGAAGACTATCTGCGCAACAATTACACCTACAACCAGGATGTCCCGCAGGTTCCCGAAGGACGGGATGCCGTCGACTATTTTCTTTTCGACGCGCCGGGAGGCTTCTGCAGCTATTACGCCTCCGCGATGGCCGTCATCCTGCGCGTGCAGGGCATCCCTGCACGCGTCGTTACGGGATATTCAATGGGCGAGTTCGACTATCGGGTGAGTGAGTATCGCGTCCGGGTCGATAACGCACATGCCTGGGTGGAGGTGTACTTCAGCGGATACGGCTGGATCGAATTCGAGCCAACCTCGACGCTGGCTACCTTCGACCGCGGCCTCCCCGAGAATGAAAACGAAGAGGAACTCGCCGGCGAGGAAGATGAGACTTCTATTCTCTTGCCCAGGGAGCTGGTCTTCACCAGCCTGCGGCTGATCCTCACCATACTCGGCATCGGTGGCGGTTTGCTGCTTTACAGAAGATCCGATTTTTCGCGTAGATCTCCGCGCGAGAAGATCGAAGCTCTATATAAAAACGTTCGCCGCTCGTTGAAATCCCTGGGCTATTCGGCTTCGAAGAGTACCACGCCCAACGAATTTCTGGATCGTTTCAAATCCGCTTTTTCGGATCACGAAAACGTAGAGTCAGCGCTTACAGAAAGTACCGCAATGTATTTGATAGCCAGATTCAGCGAAATGGAGATTACAGAAGAATCTGCGAGTCGGATTCGGGCTTCCTGGCGCCAGGCACGTCGACAGCGCTGGGGGTTGTGGCTGAATCACTTGTATCACCAACGCATCCCGGGCTTCTTTCGACGCATATTCCGGGAAAAAACCCCATCTACGTAGCGGCTATTTACGGTGAGCAGTTTTCCGGCCGCCGGGATTTAAACTCTACTAGCCAGCATCTAAAATTGAGCCCGAATTATTCTGCTCGGTAATTGGCCGATCTTAACCGTAGCGGCTTCCTTCCTGCCGCGCAGGAGTGATATTTTCAGCGAAAATTCCAGTTCGAATCGTGCTGAGCCGCTTGGCATAGTTGGCGAAAAACATTATTATTCTCTTCCCCGACGATCATCATCACTTCACAGCAACCGGGCCGGAATTACCATCACGAGGAGCATGAAGGATGGCGAAACTTGCAGACGGACGAGCCTTACCTGGGAAGCTCTTCATCGTTGAAGGAATCGATGGGTCCGGCAAGAGCACACAGCTCGACATGCTGCGGAAATGGCTGCTCGGCCAGGGCTTTTGCGTCGCATTCAGCGAGTGGAATTCATCGCCCATCGTATATAAAACGACGAAACGCGGCAAGAAAAAGCGGCTTCTCACACCGACGTCTTTCAGCCTGATCCACGCCGCCGATTTCGCCGATCGCATGGACCGGCAAATGCTCCCGGCGCTGAAAGCCGGCGCCATCGTACTCGCCGACCGCTACGTGTATACCGCTTTCGCCCGCGATGTCGCCCGTGGGGTCCATCCGAAATGGGTGCGATCCGTATATTCGTTTGCCATCGAACCTACGCTTGCGTTCTATTTCCGGGTGTCCCTGGACGAAGCGCTGGAGCGCATCTTGAGCGGAAGACCGTCGTTGAAATATTACGAAGCCGGAATGGATCTGGGCTTGAGCGATGACCCCTATACCAGCTATCGGATCTTTCAGTCGAAAATCCTCGATGAATACGAAAAGATGACCTCCGAATTCAATCTCGAAGTCATCGACGCCTCCCTGCCGCTTCTCGAACAGCAGGAATTGGTCCAGGAAGTCGTTCACAATCATCTCGGTGACGCGCTGCGTACGGAACCCAGCGCATGGCGCCAGGTGCTGACGTCGGAAGGCCTGATCGGCCACTACCTGGAGAAGGACGTTCTTCGGGAAGGAGAGCCATGACGGAATTGAAATTCTACGGTCACGGCCTTCCCGGAATGAAGAAAAAACAACTCCCCGGAAAGCTGATCGTGCTGGAGGGCACAGATGGGGTAGGACGATCGACCCAGATCGCGTTGCTCCGGGAGTGGCTCGAATCGGAAGGTTACGCCGTCGCCGCAACGGGTTTCAAACAGGGAAAACTGGCGGGAAAAGGCATAAAATCCGCCATGCTCGGGCATACACTTAGCGACACGACGATGAACTTGTTCTATATTACAGACTTCGCGGACCGGCTGGAGCAGGAAATCATGCCTGCACTGCGGGCGAGTTTCGTTGTCTTGCTCGATCGTTATCTCTTTTCCATCATCGCACGGGCACAGGTGCGCGGCGCCGACCCGACTTGGCTGCGCGATATTTTCGGCTTCGCCCTGGTTCCGGACAGCGTCTTTTACCTGCAGGCCGATCTCGCCAACCTCGTGCCTCGCGTGTTGAACGCCCGCGGTTTCTCGTATTGGGAATCCGGCGTAGACATCCTCCCGGGTCGGGATTACTACGACAGCTACGTCGAATATCAGACGCGGCTGCTCGCTCAATTCGATTCGATCGCAGACGAATTCGGCATGATCCGCGTAGACGCCAATCAAAGCATCCATCACGTGTTCCAGACCATCCAAAAGCAGATTTCTGAGACGATTGCGGACATGAAGCCAGCCAAGCGATCCAAGAAGAAGGCCGAAGTAAAACTTCAGGGCAAGGAAAGCAAAAGCAAGGCGAAAAAAATCAAGAAACATCAATGATCGACCTTGCATAAAGCAGCACGACGCAAGTCCCGGCGTAGGAGGCGAAGTGGCATCAGGCACCAATAACCATGAACTGACCCCCGAAGAGAACGAGATCCTGGAACAGATTGCGCAAAAAGGCGATCCGGCCTCGCGCCAACTTGCTTGTTTGATTATTTTCTGGAATCAGGGCCTCTCCTTGGAGGAAATTTCGACGAAGGCGAAGATTCCGCTCGAGGAAGTCCAGGGAGCCGTCAGCCATTACAAGGAGAAAGGGACACTCATCTTCCCCACCACCCTGGTTGAAGAAGCGGTTGTGGCGTTGGTATCCGAACGAGCCAGCGAAGAAAAAACGAAAAAACAAAACTCTCCCGGAATCCTGACTGACGATTTCATGAGTGAGGCAGGCCGTAAAGTCCTGCGCTTCCATTTCGAACGCATGTTGGAACATGAAGCAGGAACGCGCCTCGGGGAAGACATCGAAGCGCTGCACGACATGCGCGTGGCCACGCGGCGGATGCGTTCGGCATTCCGCATTTTTGGACCCTACTTTAAGCGCAAACGAATCAAACCCTTTCTCAAAGGACTGCGGCGTACGGGTCGTGCTCTCGGTCGGGTGCGGGACCTCGACGTATCGATGCAGAAGGCAGACACATATCTCAAGCAGCTTTCCGACGACGAAAAAAGCGCATTGGATCCGCTGCTCGATCGTTGGCGGGGAAGGCACGAAACGCTTCGTGCGGACTTGCTCACCCACCTCGACAGCAAGCGCTATAAGGAATTCGTGGATCAATTCAACACCTTCCTATCGACGAAGAACGACGGTGCGAGAAAAGTCAAACTCTCCAAACCGAATGCGTACCGGGTTTATCAAGCAGTCCCAATTCTGATCTACAAACGCTACGGCATTCTGCGCGGGTATGACGAGATCCTGGAGAAGGCCGAGCTCGATACCCTGCATGCGCTGCGTATCGATGTCAAGCGTTTCCGCTATCTACTCGAATTCGTCCAGGAGGCACTCGGCCCGACGGCGAAAGATGTGATCCAGGAATGTGTCATCGTTCAGGATCATCTGGGCGAGTTGAACGACGCCGATATCGCCTGCCGAATCCTCGTTGATTTTCTCGAGGACTGGCGTAAAAAACGCCGCCGCGAGAATACCGACATCAGCGGCGTGGCAGACTATCTTGTATGGCGGCAAGTCGAACTGCGCAAACTGGTGGACACCTTCCCAGCGACGTGGATCCGCTTCTTACGTTCCAACATTCGTCACAAACTCGCAGTTGCCGTATCCGAATTGTAGCTGCAGCCATGAATCTCGATTTCCTGTTCGTCGCATCCAAATCGCGATAGGATACGGGGATGAAATCAATCACAACGGAGGACAGTATGATCCTGGTCTTGCTCGGTCCGCCCGGCGCCGGTAAAGGTACACAAGCCGAACGCTTGCAAGAGACGTTCAATCTGGTACACGTCGCAAGTGGCGATCTTTTTCGTGAAAACTTGCGCGAAAAGACAGAACTGGGAAAGCTGGCGCAGAAATATATGGATCGTGGCGAATTGGTCCCGGACGATGTGACCATCGGCATGATACGCTCCCGTCTCGAACAACCCGATGCTGCCGAAGGCGTCATTCTCGACGGATTCCCCCGCACGATCGCACAAGCGCGCGGCCTGGATGAAATGCTCGATGCTATGGATCGAGAATTGAGCGCAGTGCTCCACATTGCAGTTCCGGATGAAGAACTGATCCGGCGTCTTTCCGGGCGCTGGATTTGCGAGCAATGTCAAACGCCGTATCACGTCCTTTCCAACCCGCCACGAGAAGCGGGGATATGCGACGTGTGCGGCGGGAAATTGTATCAGCGCGAGGACGACAAACCGGAGACTGTCCGTGCACGGCTCAAGGTCTATCACGAACAAACCTCCCCGTTGATCGAATTTTATCGGAAAGCAGACCTGCTGCGTGAAGTGGATGGTTCAGGAGGCATCGACGAAGTATGGCAGGCGCTAAAGAAGACCGTAGAAGATCTCGGTTGAACTACGCAAATCCTATCCAGGGATTATTCCTTCGCACAAGTAATTTTATACTTCGAATATGACGATCTACCCCCGTCTGTAGACTGCGATTTTGCCTGTTTCACGTTTCCCTGCCCAACACGCCCGTTTCGAAAAAAACACGCACCGTACAGTGGGTATAATGAAGGTTGTGGAACACACGGACACGACCCATTGGCGGCTCGTCCGCTCTGCAGCGGCCCGCGGCGCCGAAAATATGGCGGTCGACGACGCAGTCCTGCAAGCCGTATGTGAGAATAAATCCCCCTGCACGCTGCGTGTTTACGCATGGCAGCCCCCTTGCCTGTCCCTCGGCTACGCACAGCCTTTTCATGACCTCGACATTTCCCGCCTCGACGAACTCGGCTGGGATGTCGTGCGCCGTCCTACGGGAGGACGGGCGATTCTGCATACCGACGAGCTGACCTATGCGCTCATCGCGCCGGACAGCCATCCGGCTTTCTCCGGCGGCGTTTTGGCCAGCTACAGAAAATTGAGCGCCGCTCTCGTCCGGGCTCTGGAAAATCTGGGCCTGGACGTCGATGTCTCCCCCGATACGGCCCTTCCCGAGGAGCAGCGCCGGGAACCAGTGTGCTTCCAAAGTCCCAGCGCATATGAAATCACAGTGCGGGGGAAAAAGATCGTGGGCAGCGCACAGCTTCGCCGCCGGGGAGCCGTGCTGCAGCACGGCTCCATTCCTCTCAGCGGAGAC
>JARRPX010000052.1 GCA_037382465.1 Anaerolineales bacterium
ATTGCTTCCTGCTCGCCAGCGCGGGTTTGGCGCTCTCCTTTATCTTCTTGGGGTTGACACGGGAGCAGGATCACACTCCGGCTTATCCTTCCGGGATCGCCACGAAATTATGGCAGGAATCAAGCCGATCAATTCAGGCGAATCGGTCAATTGGCGCACGAAGAGCGGAATGATGGTGGTAAAGGAAGCAAAGCCAAGCGCTACGCCGAAAAAGGCGCCGTCCAGGATATTAACGGTTACGTTGAAACGTACATCGTCCGGTGGGCTGGGTGTAGGTGAAGTCGCTTCGTTCATGGCAAGAGAGCCGGCCGGCCGACTGGGCACGATCGCTTTGGGCCTCGCTCGCCGCTATTATAAAGCAGATAAAGCCATGCATTTGCCCGCTCGTATCAAGCCGCCGGGAATGATAAAAAATAAAGAACCCCTACAGACGATGTAGGGGTTCTCGAACCTCGATCAGCTCGATCAGGGAAGCAGCTCGAACACGACCGTCACCTGCATCCCGACCGTCGTCTGTCCCGGGCTCACGGTGCTCGGAACGCCGGCGGCTACCCCGCCTCCCCCTATCCCGATGTCTCCCTTGAGACCGTAGGTGTAGGTCGGCGCAATCCCGCCCACGGAACCCTCGCTGATGGCGATCGGTTTACCCAAGCGCACGCCCATACCCTGCGCCAGCTTCTGGGCGCGGTCCTGAACGTCGAGCATGGCCAGGTCGCGCGCTTCCGCTTCGAGGGCGGATGTGTCGTCGATGGTGAAGTCGATGCCATAAATGTTGGTCACACCGGCATCCAAACCGGCGGAAATCAAACCGCCAATGCCCTGCACATCGTGCACGGTTACGGCCAGTTGGATGTCCACGTGGTAGCGAGTCTCTCCCGTGGGCATGCCCGTTTGCGGATCGTAGACTTCCTCGGTCCAGACGCTGTAATTGGCGGTGCGGATGTCGTCCGAATTTACCCCACGGGCGACGATGGCCTCGGTGATCCGTTCGATGGCCGTGTTGGCGTCGTAGATCGCCTGGCCGATGTCGGTATTGACGGTCGACACGCCGAGCTGCACGTGCGCCAGGTCGGGCGACCCGCTTGCCTCCCCGTAGCCTGTTACCGAGATCGACTCGAGTACGCCTGTCGATTTCGTTCCACAGGCGCTGACGACCAAGGCGATGAGTAAGAACATCATCGCGCCGAGTAATGTCCGCGTATAACGACTTGCTTTTTTCACGATACTCCTCCATTCAGTATTTAGGATTTGATTCATCATTTCTGTTGATCGCGTCTTCTTTCGTTTCATCTGACGGCTTGAGCGACTTACCAGATGGGACGTCGCTCCTCACCGTGTACACCATCAAGCATAATACCTCAATCGGAACACGGAACCGGGTACGAGAATGGTTTTCCCATCGACCACTTGGACCGCAACGCAATCGACCACCTGGCCAGGTCCCAATGGCATTGAATCTCCGCCGTCTATCCGCCGAAGCTGAGCGTAGACAGCAGTTGATCGTAGAACTGTCGATTGAGTTCGGCGTCGACATCCGTCAGGCGGATTTGGAAGAGCCGGCCAGCGGCCAATACATAGATCTCATCCATCGAAACAGCCATGGGCGAGGACGGCGTTGTGATTCGCAGCGCAGGCAGTCCGCCGATCTCGGCATTTACATCCTGCGGGACATCCGGTATCCGTCCCGCAAACGATTCCTGCATCCATTCCGCCAGGTCCGTGCCGCTTGGCGGATTGTAAAGCGGTGTTTCGTAATGGGCGATGGCCATTCCGGCGAGGGTCAATTCACCCTCGCCCAGGAAAGCCTGTAGGAACACCTCGTTTGGATTCTCCGCGTTCAAAAAGCACAAGCATTCCGCTGAGCGTTCCTCGGGGGGTTTCTCCTTGCATCCGGGCGGCATCGGCCCGAAGGTGCATTCCGCGGGAAAACGCAGGGAATAGCCGAACTCCTCGTTCTCATACACCTGCCAATCATCTTCCGCCTGCACGGCGACCATCGCACATGCACTTAAAATGCCCAATCCGACCACGATGAAGATTGCCGGCCACATTTTTATACTGCTCATTCGTCATCTCCTTCATATCTCGAGTGAAATAATTACCTTAACTGGTCATCCTAGTGCAGATCGGCGCTGCGATCATCTGCCGAGCGGCCGGTTTGGGTGGTCGCTGCCGGGCCCATATTCACCTCCTCCATGTGGATAGGCCTGGAAGATAAAGTTGCACGAGGCAGAACAACAACTTGGAAAAAGAGGAATAAAATTCGTCTTGATTCAGAACGACGCTGCCCGAGACGCGTCGGGCGGGTTTGAAACCCGCCCGACGTCCTCATCTTCGTAATTATGTCGTGGGTATTCGAGGGGATTCAATCGGGGACGATGTTGCCTTTCACCGCCAGCGCAACGGCTTCCGTCCGGCTGGAGGTGCCCAGCTTGGAGAGAATATTGCGTACGTGATGTTTCACCGTCGAACGGCTGATCACCAGCCGCTCGGCGATCTCCGGATTGTTCAAGCCCTCCACCATCAAGGCCAACACTTCCAATTCGCGCGGCGTGAGATCGGAACCCAGTTCGGGCGGCTTGGTCGTTGCATGGATCAAGGCTTGCGCGGCTTCCGGCGCTAACGTCGGCTGGCCTTCATGGGCGTTGCGGATCGCTTCTGCCAATTCCTTGGCGCTGACACTCTTCAACAAATAGCCAATGGCGCCCGCTTGAATGGCCTTCTGTACCAGGGCCTCCTCGCGAAAGCTTGTTAACGCGATCACCTGGGTCTGCGGGAATTCCTGGCGAATCGCTTTCGTCGCTTCGGCGCCGTCCATGCCTTCCATCACCAGATCCATGAGCACGACGTCCGGCCGGTGTTGGCCACAAAGCGTCAGCGCTTGTTTCCCGTTTGCCGCTTCTCCGACCAGTTCCAGATCATCGTAGGCGAGCAAAAAATCAGCCAAACCACTGCGGACGACGGCGTGATCGTCGACCACCATCACGCGTATCTTGTCTGATTCTTCCATTTTTTCCTCATTCACTTCCTGCTCCAGGCATGTCTCTTTTCTATTAAAGCATAATCGCAGAAATTATAAATAATTACCACGAAGCAGTGCGGGTTCGCCCTTTAGCGATTCCAGGTAAGCGAAAGGCGGGTGCCCTTTTTCTTTCCCGGTTCGATGCGAAGCCGGGCGCCGACGCTCTCTGCCCGCTCCTGCATGATGCGTAAACCGAGATGATCCGGTGAAACCGTTTCGGGATCGAAACCAACGCCATCGTCCTCCACAACGAGCTCAGTTCCCGAACCGTCTCTCCGCAGGCATATGCGAACGTGACTGGCCTGGGCATGTTTGGCCACGTTATTCAACGCCTCCTGCGCCACTCGATAGAAAACGACCTTCGCTTCGGGGCTGATTTCGCAGCTGCCATCGATCTCCAATTCCACCGGGATGCGCGCACGGCCGATCAAGGAATCCGCCAACTGCCGCATCAGTTCGTCGAGATTCGCTGACGCCAGAGCGGAGGGACGTAATTCGAAGAGCAACGTGCGCATCTCGGCCAACGCGCCCTTGGTTAGATCGTTCAACACCTTGAGACGGCTGCGGCCGAGTTCGGGATCCTTCTCCCAGAGGGTGGGCAGCACTTCGGACACCAAACTTGCAGAAAACAACGTCTGTGTCACCGCGTCGTGTAAATCACGCGCCAAGCGCTGGCGCTCCTCGTAAACGGCGGACTTTTGCGCCTGGTCCTGCAGTTGTGCCTGCTCGATGGCGATCGCCGCTCGCTGCGCGAGCGCCTCAAACAGACGCTGCTGCTCTCCGCCAAACTCCTGCAACGTTGTATAGGCCACGGTCAGAACGCCGTACGTTCGATCCTCGCTTTGAATGGGCACACGCATGAGGGACTGAATGCCTTCCGGCTTCATTAACTTGCGGTTCACCCGGGTGTCGTCCTGAACGTCTCGAATCACGACCGGTTTTCCCGTTTTCATGACGATTTCCGCCGTGCTGCCTTCGACCGAATGGTCCAGTTTATCGAGCGTTTTTGTTTTGAAGCCTCTCGAAGCGCGCACTTTCAATCGTCCAGCCGCCTCGTCCCAATAGAGCAGCAGTCCCTTATCGGCATGCAGGATATCGACGGCGATTTCGACCAACGCCTGAAACACCTGATCCACTTCGAGGTGCCGCATCAATTTCTCGTCCGCAAGGTACAAAGCGTTGATTTCACTTCTGCGCTGCTCGATTTCCTGCGTTCGTTCACTGACCAGCTTTTCCAGCTCACGACTGCGCGCTTCGATCCTGCGTACATTCCAGCGGAACCCGGTAAAGACAATCCCAGCCAAAACGAGCACGCCGAGGACCTGGAACCACGCGGTCTCCCAAAACGGCGGGGTCACCGTGATGAGGACCGAGACCCCCTCCTCGTTCCAGACGCCGTCGCTGTTCGCGCCCCGCACACGGAACACGTACGTTCCACCCGCGAGGTTGGTGTAACTCACGTAGCGGCGCGTACCGGACTGCACCCAGTCATCGTCAAAACCCTCCAGCATGTAGGCATACTGGTTGTTCGCTGGTGCGTAATAGTCCAGGGCTGCGAATTCGAATGCGATGAAATTATCCCGGTAGGAAAGCTGGATCTGTTCATTGGGAAGCAGGTCGTGTCGTATCGCCTGATTGAATTTGAAGAACGTCGTGATGACGATCGGGGGCACGTGAGAGTTCCGTTGAATCTCATCGGGGAAGAAGGCGTTAAAGCCTCGAATTCCACCGAAAAACATTTCCCCACTTCCACTCCTGAAGTGCGCTCCCACATTAAACTCGTTGTCCTGGAGACCATCGCGGACGTCGTAATTCTCGAAGGTTTCGCTCTCCGGATCGAAGCGTGATAGGCCGCGGTTCGTGCTCATCCATAGGCCGCCGCTCGCATCGGCCTCGATCCCGTAGATCGTATCGTTGGGCAGGCCATCGCGTTCCGTGAAATGCTCGAATTGGCCCGTCGCCCGGTCGAAGCGGTCCAAACCCCCACCCCAAGTCCCGATCCACATCGTGCCCTGCGGATTTTCGTAGAAGGTAAAAATCGAATCGGAACTCAGACTGGTCTCGTCTTCGGCATCGAAACGGTAATGGATGAAACGATCGCTTCCTGGTTGAAGAACGCTGATGCCGTTGAGCGTCCCCACCCATAAAGCTCCTTCCTCGTCCTCGTACAGCGCCCAGATGCGATCATCGCCAAGGCTGGAGGGATCGTACTCGTCGTACCGGTAGCGGGTGAATTTTCCGCTGGCAGGGTCGAGCAGGTTCAAGCCGGAATACCGCGTGCCCACCCAGATACCGCCCGAACGACTGGCCAGTAAAACGTTAACGCGATTGCCACTCAGGCTGTGTGGATCGGACGCATCCGTAGTGAAGTGAGTGAACCGGTCCGATTCAGAATCAAACAGCTCCAGGCCGCCAGCGGTCCCTACCCAGATCCTGCCGGACGGGTCTTCGAGTAAGGCGCGCACGTCATCGCTGAGCAGGCTGTCGGCGTCGCCCTCATCATGGCGGTACACTACGATTTCGTTCTTCTCTCGATCGAGGACGTTCAGACCGCCGTTAAACGTCCCCACCCACACATTTTCGTCCGACGCTTGCATGACCGCCCAAATCATGTTGTCGCTCAGGCTGTCGGGTTGATTGGGATCGTGCTGGTAGAGCTTGAAACGGTCCGTGGAGCGATTGTATTTCGACAGCCCACCGCCCCAGGTACCAAACCACATCACGCCCGATTGGTCTTCAAGAATCGACCAGACCGTGCTGCTGCCCAGGCTGGCCGGATCGAACGGGTCGTTGTAGTAATGGAGAAACTGAGGTGCGGTGTTCGATGAGTCGAATTCATCCGCAGGCACCAGATTCAAGCCGTTCTGAGTTCCCACCCAGAAGTTGCCCGGGCGGTCTTGATAGATCGCTCGAACGCGGTCGTGACTCAAACTAAACGGATTGTCTGGATCGTGAACGTAGCGCGTAAACAACCCGCTGGCCGGATCGAAACGGCTGATTCCACCCGCCTCGGAACCCACCCATAAATTTCCAAATCGATCCTCGTAGATTACGGAAATGTCGTTGACTTCATCATTCTCAACATTGCTGGTCGATTTGTACTTCGTGAATTCCCCGTTGGCGCGGTCGAAGCGATACATGCCGTCGTGGGTTCCGATCCACATTTCCCCCTTCGTGTCCTCGAAAATCACGCGTGCGGCGTTGTCGTGCAGAAGAGGCACATTGCCGGCTTCATCCAGGGAATTGGAAAACGTCCCGTTGGTGCGGTCCAACCGATTGAGACCTTCCTCTTCCGTTCCCACCCACAGGGTTCCCTGGTGATCTTCATAGAGGCTGATTACCCAGGCGCCCTGAAGATAGGGTTCCGTTTCCAGCTGCGTGGGGTAATGGACGAAGGAACTTGAGGATGGATCGTAGCGATCGAGGCCGCTGCGCGTGCCGATCCAGATTTCACCGTTTCGATCGACCAGGATCTCAGATACATAGTTGTCGATGATCGATGTGGGGTCGTCCGGATCGTGTTTGTAGATCGTAAACTGATATCCGTCGTATTTGTTCAGGCCGTCTTCCGTGCCGACCCACAGAAATCCCTGCGTGTCTTGCGCGATGGCCAGAACCGCATTCTGGGACAGGCCCTGTTCGATCCCCAGGCGTTCAAAACGCAGCTTTTGCGTTTGCGCTGTGGCCCGCATGGGAAAGAGAAAATCAGCCACGATGATTGCGGCGATCAGCATGGTTTTCAGCATCGTTTTCATCGCATTCCGTCTTCTCTGAGGGGCTAGAATAAAATCATCGCGCTTGAACGCCCGGGCCGAGCCGGACATCCTGAGAATTTCGATAAGTATAAGCAACCCGTTCATTCCGTACAACAAATTCCGTCATAAAAGATACTTTCCGCCTTCAACGTACCATCCAGAACTCATACGGCCCCGACCGAAGTGGTTTCGTACGATCCGCAACGAGATCGATGAACCAACTTTATCGCAGCCGTTCGTTTTTTCCATCATCCGACAGGGCCAAACCCGACCTGTCCAGGTGGACGAGGGCGATTTACTTCGCATGGCCCCCGGCAAGTTCGGTCGCTGGATGGGTGTTTGTACAACGTCTTCCCCGTAGACTTTGAGCATGAACGCATCGATTGATTGTTCGAGGAAGGAGACGAGCATGAACCTGTATAGAGGCGTATCAATAATTTTCCAGACCGCCGCATCGACCGGCGCACTGCTGCCGTTTGCCAGGTCTAACGATATCGTGACCCTGGATAACACTGAGGCAACCCTGCAGATAAAACGCCGCAGGGATGACCAGCGAGATCAAGTTCGAAAAAGAGCCGCTTCATTGAAGCAAATCGATATCAAACAACTGCCGCTCGTCGCGACCGATCGTTCCGCCTTCGAGCGGGCGCTTCACAAAGCTGAGGCAACCACAATCCATTCGGAAACGCCCGTTCGAATAAACGCTCGCAGGAGCGAGCACAAGTTCGATGCGACAGCCGCAGTCTTTGAACCGCGGCAACCGAATAAGTTCGCTGCTGAATTCCAACTCAATTTCAATATGGAGCGCATACGATGAACGCCAAATTGCTTTTGAATATGAATGATAAACACGCAACCGTATCCTTTTCTCCCCGCATGAAGATGTGGGGATTGGTCTTCGCTGCCTTCACCGCCCTGATGCTTGCGGGCTGCAATTACCCCCTTTCGGCAAACACACCGTCCGCAACGCCGACAGAACCATCGACGCCGCTGAACACCGCTTCCATTTCAGGTTACGTTTGGCACGATCTCTGTGCCAATCTGGAAAAAGATGAGCCGCTTCCCGCTGGCTGTATCGACGATCGAGTCCTGGACGTATATGTGGCCAACGGTGTCTTTGAAGCCGGTGAGACCGGGCTGGCGAACGTTACCGTCGAATTGGGATTCGGTCTCTGCTCTGCCGACAGTGTTTTATCGACGACGACGGACGCAGCAGGCAGATACACCTTCCAGGGCCTGGCGCCGGGCACGTACTGCGTACGTGCCGTCGTTCAGGATGGTTCAGGCCAACCCGCAAAGACGGAAACAGGGGTATGGACCTTTCCCCTGGGTGTCGACGAAAACACACGCGGCATGCAATCGCTGACGCTGCAGGTCGACGACCAACGCGAAAACGTGAACTTCGGATACGATCCGTTCAACGTTCCCGAGGACACGAACCCTGCGGCCACACCTTCACCCACGCCTTCGCCGTCATCAGACTGCAGCGATGCGGCAACGTTCGTCAAAGACGTGAGCGTTCCCGACGGAACATACATCGATGCGGGCAAGTCCTTCTCCAAGGTATGGCGCCTGCGCAACAGCGGCACGTGCACCTGGACGAGCGAATACGCCCTCACCTTTCAGTCCGGATACCGGATGGGCGCAGCGAGCGTGATTCCCATGCACGGCAGCGTCGAACCGGGCGATACGGTCGATCTGACCATCGATCTCCGTGCGCCTCAAACTCCGGGAAGCTTTTGGGGTTTCTGGATGCTGCGCAACGCCAACGGCCAACTCTTCGGCACGGGGGATGATGGAAATTCACCGGTCTGGGTGAAAATCATCACCGAGCCTGAGATTCGTGAGTGGCGCGGGGTTTACTTCGACAATCAAAATCTCAGCGGAAACCCCGTCCTGGTCCGCAACGACAAATCGATCGATTTCAACTGGAAAGCCGCCTCGCCTGCTTCATCCCTGCCGGACGATCACTTCTCGGCACGTTGGACACGAACCCTGAAGTTCGACGAGGCCTTCTATCGCTTTACCATCCGCGTGGACGATGGCGTACGCTTGTGGGTGGACGATCGCCTGGTCATCGATTCGTGGGCGCCGAATCCGCTCCACAGCGTGAACGTCGTTCTGCGCATGGCGGAGGGCAAGCACGATCTGAAACTCGAGTACTTCGAGCGTTCCGGAGAGGCGCGCATCCACTTCGACACGGAGATCATACACCCCGACAACCAGAATTACTGGGTCGGTAAATACTGGTACAACCGCTCGCTGGACAGTTCGTGGGCCCTGGTCAAACAAGCAGACGAGCTCGACTTCGATTGGGGCAAGAATTCCCCGGCGCTCGGCCTGCCGAAGGACGATTTCTCCGCCCGCTGGAGCCGCATCATTAATTTCACCGCGGGGAACTACCGCCTGTGCGCCCGCGCAGACGATGGGGTCCGCGTCAAGGTGGACGGCAAGCTCGTACTCAATGAATGGCACGCAAATGACGCCAGCCAGGATTACTGCGTGGATCTCTCTCTTTCCGGATCGACGCGCCTGGATGTGGAGTACTACGAACGCAGCGGCGCCGCCGAGGTCGAATTCTGGTGGAAACTTCTCGATCCACCGATCCAGATGCCGGTTGCAAACCCAGACGCCTATGAAACTCCTCGCAACGAGACGCTCAGCGTCCCCGCGCCGGGCATCTTGAGCAACGACAAGAGTGGATTGAATTGGGATCCTTCCCAACTGACTGCGATGCTCGTCGACAACGTCTCCCACGGAGTCCTATCCTTCAAAACGGACGGTTCATTTACGTATACGCCGGAAACGGACTTCAGCGGAGAGGACGCATTCACCTACCGCATTTCGGACGGCGAAAACACCTCCAATACCGCCAGGGTGTCCATCTCGGTCGTCGACACGAATTCTCCACCGATCGCCACGGACGACTCCTACGAAATACTGGAGGACGAAACCCTGCAGGTCGACGCACCGGGCATTCTCGCCAACGATTACGACCCTGATGGTCAGACGCTGCGAATCACGCTCGAAGAAGAACCGCAGTCCGGTGAACTGGTCATGAACGAGGACGGTTCCTTCGAGTACACACCGGCTGCGGATTTCCATGGAGCGGATCGCTTCAGCTACCGCATCTCCGATGGCTGGCTGCAGTCCGGATTGGCGTTCGTAGAAATCGAGGTGCTCCCCGTAAATGACGTCCCCATCGCCGTGGAAGATCGACTGAACGCCGCAGTGAACCAAATCGTGGAGATCACTGTCTTGGGCAACGATCAAGGTCTGGGAGACGCTCCGCTCTCACTCACCATCGAGGAGCTTCCAACCACGGGTACGATCGAGATCCAAGATGGCCTGATCATCTACACACCCGAGGAAGGATACACCGGCGAAGTGATCATCACCTACGCCGTCACGGATGGGAATGGAGAGCGATCGCAGGCGCGTGTGTTTCTCACGATCGGAACGGCAGGTGAATGACGCCCATCTACGCTTCACCTGCCCATCGACAAAAGTGTACTGGAGAACGGAGTTTTTAGGCTATAATAGGCTTAATTTCTCCAGAATGATGAAAGCACAAGGTATGGCATGAAGTCGTCTCGATCTCGACCAGTAAAGCCATAAAGCATCAACGACATCGACCCTCATCGCAGGGTCTTTGTCGTTTCACACCAACTGGCCCCCAAACCCGAGGAGCCCGAAGATGAGAAACGTAACGCGCTGCCTGTTGATGGTCATCCTTTGCCCGACCCTGCTGATCGCCTGTCAAAACAAGACGGAATCAAAGCCGAGCGAAACTCCGACATCCGTGGTGCCCATCGTGCGTATCGGGGATATGACCGAAGATATCGCCGGATTCGTCGAAGACGCCATACCCGACCCCCTGGCCTATTCGGCTGACGGTGAATTAATGGTCGTGGTGACGAATTCTCAGTTTGCAGATATTTACCTTTATACAGGCGCGGTACAGGAGTATTGGTATGAAGGCCTGATCCTGGAGCCGGAGGACGTAACCAACGTCGCCGCATCCTACGATAAACAGCGAATAGCCGCGGCTTTCGACGACGAACAAATTACGATCTGGGACACCTCACAGCTCAGCACACTCGCGCCGCCGGGAACCCCGACTGTTTTACTGCAAACGATCGAATCGCCTTCCACTTTGGGTCTGGCATTTTCCCATGACGGCGAACATCTTCTTTCGCTCACCCGGTATTGGCTTTCGATTTGGGATTGGGAAGCCGGTGAGTTGCTGTCGAACATCGACGGGGAATTCACCATGATGGGAGCCTCCCCAACCGAACCAAAGTTCGTCGTCGCCCACCCCGATGGAAAGATTGACGTATGGACGATCGGGGCCGATCAGCCCGATTTGACTTTGGATGGACATCCGGACGGCGTACGCAGCCTGGCCTTCTCCCCCGATGGCCAAACCCTGCTTTCCGGAGGTGCCGACAATCTGATCCATTTGTGGGACGTTACGAACGGTGATTTGATACGCACCTTCGAGGGCCATCACAGCGCCGTTCGGCAGATCTCGTTTTTCCCGGAAGGAAACGCCTTCGCCTCTGTGGCAGACGACGCGCTGCGCATCTGGCACACCTTCAGTGGTACGCAAATCCACGTCGAACCCCAGGACGCCGCGGATATCCGCATGTTGGCGGTTGCGCCCATCGCTCCAATCGTGTATCTGGGCTACAAAGACGGTTCACTCTTCTCCTGGAACATCGAAATCGCCGATCCGGATCAACCCACACCGGATCGGACCCAGACCGACGTGGCCAGCCAGAAGACTCTAGCCGTAATGTTCCCCGCAGAAACGTCAGACGAGGTAGCGGCTGTCGAATCGACGGCCAGTCCCACATTGGAAGGAGTACATCAACAAACTGAGACTCAAGCTCCCTTAACCAAGGCCACGATTTGGCCAAGTGACTACGTGGACGAATTCGGGGTGCCCATGATACGCATCCCCGCCGGCCCGTTCATCGTGGGTGGTGATCCAGTGCAAGCGGTAGAGATCTGCCGCCTATTCCGCGACGAATGCAGCATCTCGTGGTTCCTGGATGAAGAGCCGGCGCACCTGGTGGAATTGGGAGATTACCTCATCGATCAATTCGAGGTGACCAACGCCCGCTACGCAGAATGCGTCGATGCCGGAGTCTGCGATCCGCCCGATGTAACAAGCTCGGCCACCCGGGAGAGCTACTACGGCAATCCCGAATACGCGGATTACCCGGTGATATACGTCAGCTGGGACGACGCCGATACGTACTGCTCCTGGCGGGGTGCACGCTTGCCGACAGAGGCGGAATGGGAGACCGCTGCCCGGGGCGGCCTGGAGGGATACGCTTTTCCATGGGGCGACGATATTCCGGCTTGCGAAACGAACTCGCTGTTCGGGGCGCGCTTCGACGACAACGGCCTTTGCGATGACGCCGATAGCGCCCAAGTCGGCAGCTATTGGCCAAACTTCCTCACGATTTACGACATGAGTGGAAACGTCCTGGAATGGACGGCGGATTGGTATGATTTTTACCCGGGTGGTGACCCGGACATTTCAGACGAATTTGGAGAGACGTACCGCGTGGCCCGCGGCGGTTCCTGGTATACGTACGGCGATACGATGCGCGTGGCGATCCGCTTCCCCGCTTTACCAACGGCATCGTTCGACCACTACGGGTTCCGCTGTGCACGTTCAGAATGAGCGAAAGGTTGTAAGTAAAACCGCGCTAATAGGACGACTTACTTGGTTTGATCTTCGATCTCCGCTTTCGCTGCGTTCTTTTTTACAGACTCGATCCCCTTCTTACATCCACTTTTGGATGAATATCCTTCGCCCATGGCGATGACCTCGCCGTTCGATGCCCGCAATCTCCAGCGGAATTCGCCCTTATTGTCTTTGTAGATTTCGAACTTACCCATGATGCCTCCTTATTCGGGATTCGGAAGTATCCACTTCACTGATAAGTATACCGCCGATCGCAACCTGTTCCTTCTACGGTCCGTTTCGAGGCGCTCGGATTGGAGGGGTTTCCTGCCAGGAAAATCGAGTGAACGGGCTTAAAAAAAGAGACCCCTGCGAGTGCAGGGGTCGGCAGAATCGTTGTGTGGTAGCCTTAAACTATGACGACCTGCGCTGCTTGCGGGCCTTTGGCGCCTTGTTCGATCGTGAATTCGACGCGCTGGCCTTCCTCGAGGTTGCGAAAGCCATCACCTTCAATGGCCGAGTAATGCACGAAGACGTCGTCGCCTTCTTCACGCTCGATGAAGCCGTAGCCCTTGCTGCTGTTGAACCATTTGACCGTTCCAAGAACTCGCTCCGACATTAGACATTGCCTCCTTATGGCAATCGGGTTGAAGGTGCCTGACTCGTTCTCGGAGGTCGATTTGATGGCAGCCATGCGGTACAGTTGAAATTGCCCAGGCCGTGATCATGCGACTCTCAGACAGAACTTACATGCAACCTATCTAAATTGATTCTATCATCATGCACTTTCTTTGGGTAGGGCCTTACGCACGCCGGGGAATTCAAGGACCGGGAGATTTCATTCCGCTCAAGTTCGACAAGCATCCTGCCGGCGCCATCCCTGTCCAGCACACACAGGCCTAGGAAATGGGAAAAACGGCCAGCAATACCCAACTCAAGAACATCGCGCCGCTCAGCGCAGCAGGCCAGCCTCCCCGCATCCGGGCCGTTGACAGCTCGATCAATCCCAGAACGACCGGCAGCAGTGGCAGCACCAGGACCAACACACCCAACCCCGGGATGACGAGCAGCGAAGCGATGAATCCCGCCGCCAGAATCGCACTATGGACCAGCCACGCCAAGAACCTTTGTATGATTCCCTGCCCGCGCAAGCTCTCACCGACGCACACGAACCAGGGCAAGGTCAACAAGACGGCGATTGGCCAGAGCATCAATCGTTTCCCGATGGGCAGCCAGGGCACCCACACCAGGTTCCCCAACAACCCCACACCAACCCAGAGAATCAAAAATGCAAAGACTGCGCCGATAATCGAACGCCGGGACGGAAGCGAGATACGGAACCTGAGCATGGAGAGGCCTATCAACCCCGCCAACGCAAACCAGGTCAGCAGGTAACCGCCCACGATCAACCCCAAAGTGCGCCTCGTGTTGACGCCCAATCCGTTTACCAGGGCAAGCAAGGCAGTTGCGGCGAGCGCGCCACCAACAGGGGGCAAAAGCCGCCGCCAAAATGGAAGCAATTTTCGGTCCACATTCTCACGGACAACGACGAGCGGTGACAGCCCCCAACCCGCCAACAAAGCGGCGAAAATTCCCAACCCGTACCAAAGGATGCGACGATCGACGTACGGCATGGCGTCGGGCTGGGGTCCGAACACTTCATCCAACCAGGTTCGTGCCGCAGCGTGACTGTCCGGGTCGAAAAGAATGGAGATGTGCTCGACCCCGTGGATGACGATCAAAGCGCGCCCCGTTCCGTTCTCCGGATCACCTCCCGCACCACCGGCCTCCGTCAGGAGTTCTTCGGCGGTTTCCACAAATTCACGTTCCAGACTTCCCGCCAGCAGCAGCAGATTGCGGGGGAAATCCGGGGTAACCTTGCGCCGGATGGGAGAAACGGCGATTGTGGCATTCGTATCCGGGTGATCGACTCCATAATCGAGCGCGACACCGCTTCCCATCGAGTGACCCAAAATGGCGACCTCCGATCCGCTGGTATATCCCGCGGATTGGGCGATTCGAAGCGCCGCTTCTGCATTTTCAAGCAACACGTCGCTCGCACGCCGCAGCGGGTACGGTTGCGGGTTGGTTCCGTGGCCGTCGAAATCCCAGGCCACTACCGTATAACCCGCGTGCGCCAGAGAAAGGGAAAAACCGCGCATGAGTAGTTCCGAACCCGCAAATCCATGACCGACCAGTACCGTGGGTCGCATTTCAGCGTCATATTCAGAGAGGGCGAAGACGGTTGTTGGCGGATTTGAATTGGGAAGTTGGATGATCGCAAGGTCACGTTCGGCGTCCTGGATACGAAAGATTGCGAGTCCGAATAACGCGAAACCCAGCAACAAGAGGATCCAATCGGATCGTTTCATTTCGATTCACTTTCACCCGGATTCAACGTGCTCATTGTGACCGATCGTTTTTCCCTACACCGCACGTGGTTCGGTGGATCGTTCTGCAAGCGGGTAAATCGAGAACGCGTAACAGATCAACGCAAGCAGGTAGAGGCTGCGAATTCCCAGCGCAAGCGAGGCGTACTCTGTCAGGCCGCCCAGCACGCCGCCGAACAAGTTGGAGCCCATTACGGCCGGAATCGAAGTCACGTCACGAAAACGAATGGCAAAGATCATCGCCGCAAAAAACAACGGCGCTGCTTGTTCCAGACTGGCCAGCGTCATACGCAACATCGTTGGCAGTTCCAGGAAATTCCGCAGCGGGATGAAGTAACTGAGGATCAACGTCAGCCCGAGGAAAACATACAGGGCACGCGTGTCGCTCAGCTTGAAATGTTCGACGATGATGTTGGCCAACACGATCATGAGTAAAATGGCACTGATCACCACTGCGTTGACCACCCAAGTCGATCCGAACAGCAAAGCCATCTCCGTCACGCTCTTGGTTTCGAGCAAGAAAAAACCCGCACCCAGGAAGAAGAAACCGGGCTTGAACTGCCTTAAGCCGGGCAAGTTGCGGAGAATGAGCAGGAAGGCAAGGATGCCAATCCCCAGGATGGCAATGACGTGCGTGGAAGGGATCGCCTTGTCGGAAATCGCCAGCAGGCCGTCGTCCGTCAATAAATCCCGCACACGGGAGAAGCTCTCGCGAGTGTAGACGAAGTTGTCCAGTCGTGCGCTTGCATTGGGACTGAAGAGGGCGTGAGAGTCCAGAAACCCGAAGACGATCATGTCGTATTCATCGGTCGCGTTCGTAAAGAACGAACGGGCGTCTTCGACGACATCCGTGACAGCCGGGTTGGAATACGGCTTTTCCGGATGGAATTCCTTCCCCAGACTCAGAATCAAGGGATCGATTTCAACCGCGACCACTTCCTGCGCTCCGGCGCGCAATGCACCGGCCACATCGTTTCCCGTACCCGCGCCGACGATCAATATCCGGGTCAGAGACGGCGCCGCCGTATAGGCGGCATCATAAATTGCCTGCCTGGAATCGAAATATTCCGGAGCCTTGGCGTAATTTTCGTTAACGAAATCCGGGTCCAGGTTGACCATCTCCTGGTGGAAGGCCAGATTCACGGAGAGCTCGTATCCCAGGAGCACATCCGGGGATCCTGGTACGCGCTTTTCCTGCACGTCGATACGATAGTATGGAGACCAGATGGTTCTCATCGACATATTCGGCCATACGAGAACCATCACTGCGGGTATGAATGCCACGATCACGGCCAACCAACGCGATCGGGACGCCATCTGCAGGATGAAGTAAACAATGCCCGCAGCCGCAAGGAAAAACCAGATCGCCGGCGGCAAGGACATAAACGAGATTCCCGTATAGAGAAGCACACCTGCCACACTGCCGATGACGTTGATGCTGTATCCTTCAAGCGGACGAAATGCCACGAATTTCGCTGCGACCAACTCGCCGAGCGGGACAAAGACGAGCGCCAACAGCAGAAACATTCCCAACAAGAGACCGTGGAGAGCGATCTGCCGCAGCGCCATGATCTGGGAACTTAATTCTTCAATCGATCCCGACCAGAAGTACTCCTGTGCATTGAAACGGTTGCTGAGCAGAATGTCGCTCAGCAACGTTCGCCCCAGACCCAGCACGATCCCGACGATGAGGATCATCAATGGCAGGTAAATACGGAACAAGGAACGCAGGCCGCGTTCCTTGCTGTATATGACAAACCCCAAACCCATGCCGAGGTACGCCGCAATCAAGGCGATATTCTTATAAAAGGAAAAGAAACGCAGCTCAGATGCGACCCAGCGAATGAAGACGAGTTCGACAAAAAGGCCCAGTGCGCTGGCCAAAAAAAGATCGAAAACCAGTCGCTTTCTTTTTGCCATCGAGTGTCATCCTCCAACGAGCGGACATTGGGAAAGCTCAAATTTCGGCAGGATTATATGGAAAAAAGGGGAAAATTGAAACCATATTACGACACGTTCCGAATTGTCCCCTGCGCATTTCAAAACAAGTTACTCTCAGAAGGTCGAAATTCTGTAAGCTGGCAGCGACAATTCGCCTTCATCCCGATGAGCAGCTCACCCTTCCCCGACCAAATACGTAAACAACCCAGCCATTTCCGCAAACAAATCGCGGTATTTATTATAATCGGTCTCAGGTGCGGCGAAATCAAGATGGTATTGGAAATCCTGTCCGACGAAGATGAATTCGATGTGACTCTCAGTTTCCAATTCACCTTTCACCGTACGGTCGTAGAGGAATTCCACCACACCTACGTCACGGCCGTTGATCCTGCGCGTGGTATAGGCGATCGCTCGATATTCCGGCTGCAGCGATAGATCGTCGCTCAAGTCCTCGGCATACTGCCTGGCTCCTTTGCCTTCGGCAAGATCGTACACGCTTACCGTCAATTCAGGACAGGATTGATCCTCGCGGCAAACGGCACTCAGCCCCACGCGCCGTAAATCCTGATTCCAAACTCCTGCGGACCATTCACGCGGGTAGCGGACGACGAAAAAGGTTTCGTCCTGTACGTAATCGATCATGGCCGCATTGGTACGGTCCACGCTTCCCAGCACAATCGCCTGATTAAGGGAAGCTAACAGAGTGGCGCGATCTACGGCAGCGGCCTGAAAATCTCGCACGCGAACCTCGGCGTGAAGACTGCGTTCGGCTCGTCCTAGAGTAAGACTGACAAGCCGTCCGCTGTCGGCATCCATCTCTATCACAACACGATCAAGCGCCTGTCCGGTGCTCGTTGCGGTATAACGCCCTTGCCGCTCGTATGCTCGCCAACTGGCAGCCTGCAGCTCCGCCGGCAGGCTGAACGCCGCTTCCGGTAGAGCAGAGTCCAGGACGCTGGTCAGGTCTTCACGACTCACCTTGTTCACACGTCCGTTGTCATAATCCGTGTAATAATTACCGTCGATCACCCAGATGTTACTCTCGCTGCGGATCGGTTCGCCAGGAACGGCGTGCAGATGCACCTCGAGGTGATAATCATCCCCCACACGCGTCACCGTGTAGTCGCGCACGAGATCGCCGTTGTCGTTCGTCGTCTGGTATTGGTAGTTTACGCGGCTGGCCGATTTTGCTGCGAGCAGTGCATGATCGGCTTTCTCCGCCACGCCGATTCCCAGACCATCCATGAACCGATCGGTCCCCACGCTGAAGGTTGCGCGTGGGGATAAAAACGGCGCCAGAAAACTGATCAGCACGACCAGGATCACCGTCATCAGTAAAAAACCGATCACGTTCGGCATGATGAGTTGCCTCGGTTCAGCGAAGCTATTGGCAAGCAGCGTTCCCACCAGATACAAACCGACCAGGGCGGCCATGTCCAGGATCACGATGTGAATATAGACCGCATTGGGGTCGTACCCGACCAATACGCTGAGCATGAGTACAATTGGTGCGGTAACGAGCATGATCATGGCTACAGTCACTATCAGGGTCAACGGGATAGCCGTCACCTGAGACGGCTTTTCCTCGCGACCGAGCAAACGGAACGTCACCCAGAAGATGGGGACGGACAACAACAAGCCAAAAGCGACGATCAAGGCGACCTTGAACGCATCTTTCAAGGCCGTGTCCGTGCCAATGCCGATGCCCATGGCGAATCCATACACCGCCCCACCGAAAAGGGAGAATAGAAAAGCGGCCAGGATAAATCCCTTCAAGGATCGCCCTTCCTTTATCGTGCTCACCAGGCCGCGTTGGCGAAAAATTCCGAAAAGTGATTTTAAGACATTCATTCTTCCCACTCCCTCCATGTTTTCGTAAACCGTTCACGAGTGGCAAGCAATTGCTCGCGTTTGGACAAAGCCAGCAACCCGCCTCCGAACAGGATTCCGCCTGTTAATCCGATCTGGACCCAGCGTGATAAATCTACGAAACCAGCACCGAGCTGCACGATGACGTTAGCCAGAAACGCAATCGATCCGTAACGCACGTAGTTACGGGAGCGTTTGCGGACGCCCCACACAATCGCCACAACACTCTCGATGGCGAGCAACAATGTGTATCCAATTGCGCCGCGCGGCAGGGACTGCAGGAACGTCGATCCCAGTAACAGGATCAACCCCAATCTTGTCACCCAATTGTACGTGGTTTGTTTCCCGCGCCTGCGTTCATTCCAACCCCCGAATAAAAGCGCCAACCCGAGCGGCAGGATATACGCCTGCGGTTCATCCACCTCGAAAGCCATCAGCACGGACCAAAGCACGAGCAAGAATGACATGCCGCCGACGTACGCTTGGTAGACCGATTTGCGCCTGGCGGCGTCCGCCGAATAGGTTACCCCGGCGATGGCAAAGGTCGCCGCGGCAATGATCGGCTCGTAATCGTAAACTGCAATCCAGATCGAAGCGGCCACGGGAATCAACATTAAGCCCAAACCCGTGCGACGAAGTGGATCCGCGTAAATCTTTACGCTCTCTTCACTCCGTAATAACCAGGCCACACCCACGAAGAGTAAACAAACGCCCGCCGTGTACATCGGGCCGACTTGGTCGTAGTCCACGTTCAACTCTTCGAGCAGGAAAAAGTGACCGATAAAAACCACCAGGAGACCTAAATAGGTGAGCAAATGCGGCAGCTTGCGCTTCTGAAATTCGGAGCGTTCCAGCCAGGCGAAGGTCAAGAGCAGAATAGACGACACCAGCGACATTCCTATTGCCATGTAGTAATCATCAACCATCGCGGTACCATAGGCCGCCAACAAATCCAACGACGCGACGATGTATAACGGCCATCCCCAGCCCTCATGATCCCTACGCCGTAAAGCGTATCCCACCATCACCAGAACGACGCCAAGTGCTGCGTAGGAAATTTCGAACACTTGCGTCGGCGTTTTCCAATCGTAAATCGCATTGTGGGCGGCGTGCAGACAAAGATTCGATGCCAGCAGCATGGGATAGAGCAGCCACGGCACCTCGAGCCACAGGGCTACGAGGAAGTACACCACGGCGATAACGGCCAGTGCAATGCTGTTAATCACGGGAGTTTCGTAAGTCAGCACGGCGCTGATGATGCTCAGCAGCGCGGCGGCGCTGAGGAAGGGCATGCCGTGCCGCAATTGACGCCTGCCGAGGGCGTAGCCGATGACGGTGTAATTCAGACCGAGTAAACCCATGATCAAGCCGCTGTCGGATTCATCGCCGACGTACCAGGCGAGCAGCAGCCATACGGGCAAGATGAACAACCAGACCGCGCCGTACACCCAGCGAAAATCGCGGTGAACCACAGCCGAAATGGCCAGGATGACCACGTCGACGAAGAGCACGATTGCCAGGTCCAATTCGTTCCCGGCTGCGGATAACGTAACCACCAGCGCCACCGCATAAGCCGCAGCATAAAGCGGCCAACCCGCGGCGCGCAATCCCTCAGCTTGTTCCAGGCGATAGCCTATGCCCATGTATGCCAGAGCGAGAATCATCAACGTGGCAGCCATGGCAATATCGCTGGCATTCAACTCTACCAGGAGTAAATACGTCGTCACCGGGACGAGTACCGCTGCCGCCCAGCGCGCCGCAATCCATTTATAAAGCACGTTACTGATGGCATAGAACAAAGCACCCACAGCGACGCAAATAACAGGCAGCCAGGGAACGATAGGCGCACACCGGCTGCAGCCGGAATAATCCGACCAAAGGGCGAGGGCAAATACAATGGCCAAAGGCATACCGATTTGGGACACGTATCGAAGCGGATCGTACGTATAACTGGCCGTAGAAGATGATTTTGCGCGATAGGAAAGCAGCATGATCAAGGTCAACAGCAGGCCGGAAGCAAGCGGCGTAAATGTAATATGGGCATCGAACACTTTCAGCGCCGCAGCCAGCGTGCTCCCCACAGCACCGATACTGATGTAGATAAAAAGATCTGCCTTTGTCCAGCGGGCAGTGATCACGTAGGCGCAGAAACAAATCGGCGATGCGATCAGCCACATCACGTCATCTCGTAGACCTGCCGGTCCCACCACGTAGTGCTGCAGCACGGCGAAGTTGAGTGCCAGGAATCCCGAGGCCAAACCAAGCAGGGCGACGCCGGCAATGCGATATGCTTCACTTTGGAATAATACAAAGCCACCGAGATACGTCAATCCCGTGATCATCAGCGTAATCGCAAATTTCGCCGGCCCGGGAATGCGGCCCCAATTCACGCCGACGAAAATCGCTCCGGCGATGAAGAGCAGGAAGCCGCCAATGTAAAGCGCGATCTTGATGTTGCGCTCGCTGAGCAGCCATTGGTCGAAGGGCACGCTCTCCTTGGCGGGTTCAGGTGCAGACACCGATGCGGAGGCAGATGTGGAAGCAGCATTTGCTGAAACCATCCGCGCAGGTGCCGCGGCCGCTTTTTCCGACACCGCAGGCGTCGGTTCGACGGCCGGCTCTTCCATTGGGGCGCCGCGACGCAGCCGTTCACGCAGAGTTTTCAAGCGGTTGACGTACGAGTTGCGATATGTGGCAACCCCCGGCCATCCGCGGGTTCTCTCCACCAGATACTCCAGCTGGTACAGTTCGAGCAAGTCCTCGGAGGCAAACGCTTCCCCGCAAACGCGGCATTTCTTTACCACCTTTTCCAGACCCGGAGTTCCGCAGTTCGGGCACTTCATGGCCGACTCCTTCCTCAAAGTGTCTCCACCATACCGAGCGCTTCAAGCTCCGCGAGCGCCTTTTTGCGCTGCTCACGTGATCGCCCGAAACGGATGGCGTAGACCAGATCCTTCGTTTGTTTGCCAATATCGATTACTTCCTTCTCCCCCTCCACGGCCGTCAGAATCGCCTTGGCTTGATCTCGGGTAAACCATCGCAGTGTACTGCAGTCACCGCGGGCAGCCTGCCGCTGACCCCAGATGGTCCCGAAGAGCCACACGACGATCAGGAAGGGAATGGCGTTTAGCAGCGCGTACTCGTCTGTCATGATGACCGCGATCAATAATGGGATAGCGGTGCGTACTCCAGCGAGCAGTAAAGCCTGCCGGCCGTGCCAGCGTACGAACGGTCTCTCCTTGTCCAGGGCCGGTTTGAGCAGGATCAAATGCCACATCGCTGAGGCGGCGACGGCGATAACATTCGTCATTTGGGCGACGATCCACCAGGTACATCCCTCATAACTTGAGCCGCACACCAATCTATATCCCGGGTCACTGAAGTAAACCCAGAGCAGTGTGGGGATCGTAAGCACGGGTGACAACCACAGCCAGCGATACCACATGCGAGCTTCAGGGATTTGCATGGCGCCGCCTTTCCGTTGCGAAGCGGAGGTTCTACCGTCCCGTTCAAGTTGTTATTCAGTAAAGAAAATAAAGCCTCGATCAACGAGCGATTGACCGTAAGACCAACACAGCATAATCAGGGCAAGATACCTTTAGAATCAGATCTAGGTGAACAGCGATGCAGTTCATCGAGCGGCTGCCGTGGCTGCATCGGCGATGACACGCTTATCGTACTGCCGATAATGGGGAAAATCACACAGCAACTTGCCCTGTAGAAATCATCCTGTGATTGTTAAAACCCTGCTTCTTCATGAAGGTTTCTACGTTCCCCTCCAAACAGCGAACAATCGGAGAAATGTGTACAATCCCTGCGGATCACGCCGGGTCTATCAAAGCGAAAGGGAATCCTTATGAGCGACAAGCGCAGATCTCGCATATTGCCACTCATTCCAACGATCCTCTTGCTCGCAGCACTCGCCTGCGACTTTCCCGGAAGCACGCCGACTCAAGCAGAACCGGAAGCCAGCAACACGCAAGCGCCCAACACGGCAACAGCGACCGAAACCGTGGCAGCAGCGACTGAAACCGCAACGCCCGAACCACCGACCCCGACGGACACTTTGGCGCCTCCCAGCGCCACGTCTACGACCTCCCCCTGGGTGTTTGTCAGCGGCACGTGGTCGGGATGCGTCATCTCGTCGGGTCCACCCACCACGACGGGTCCTTGCTCCAGCGCGCTCGGTCCCTTCGTGACACTTTACCTTCAACCCACCTGCTTGATCGGCCAGCATTGTGGCAATTATGTCAAGGGTGCCTTCGAGAGCGAATTCATCCGGATGAAGTTAACGCTGATCGGCATCGATGGTTCCACGATCTGGATGCACGCCGACGCGGGGAGTGGCATGTTTTCATGGGCCAGCACCGACGTGAAGATCGAGCGCGTGGGCGCCAACGTTCGCGTCACGGAGATCGCGGGTTCAGGAGACATCGTGCTGCTCCCTCCGGGCTGCGACTCGAAAATTCAGACACAAACGACCATCGGTTGCTCCGAACACGTACCGTAGCGCATTACCAAACGGGGCCAAGAATATGCCGGGGGGCGTGTTGATCGTGGGGGAGAAAAGATTGAACGGACTCGGATGATCCGATTCAGGATTGCCCTCCGATCACTTGTTCCGGGCGGTTTCCGATCTCAGCGCTCTGCAGCCATACGGCTGCAAATAAAAGCGGGCTTCTTCGAAGGCTGCGCCTGACCTGGCGACCTTGAGAAGAAGCCCACCCCCCTTTGAGAAACAGCCGCTTAGGCGTTATCCGGCCTTCAATGGAAATAGTATTTGCGTTTGAAGCTCTTCTTGCGGTGTTTGCCCGGGATCGGTCAAATAGAATTCATACGAAACTCCCGTGATCTCTTTCGCCTGCTCTTGAATCCATGCCATGAGCGCATTGTAGGCAGGTTCGATCTCCGCATATGCGCCTGTGTGAATGCAGGCCGCATATTTTCCGCCCGGGATCTCGTTGGCCTGAATGTCCCCCTCACCCTGCACAGCCTCGCTGACTGGAAAGCCGATCTCGACGTCCAGGTTTTGCATGTCCATGTTGTAATACGCCGAGTACGGCGGTCCCGCAGGCTGCACGCCGATCTTCCCCAGATACTGCGCCAGCTTGTCGAAAGTTTCGCCCATCAGGACCGGCAGATCCGAAACGCTGGCTCGAGTGCGGATGGAAGCTGCGGCTTGTGGGGATCGCTCAACTATCTCTATCGGGTAACTCATTTTCGTTTCTCCTTAATTATGCTCGTCGCGAAATTCGACGAGAAAATGATGAAGGTCGTTTGAATTACGCCGGCGGATGATAACTAACGATATGATCCGATGTCATATTATAGAACATTTGTTCTATTGTAGGATGAACAATCCGATCTGTCAAGCTTCAATACAAGGCCAATCTGCCATGAAATCGCCGCCGTCCGATCACCTGCTCGCCGAAGAAAGGCAACTGGCAGACGCCCGCAGCGGCTACGTAATATTGAGCGCAAAACGCTGATACCTCTCCATCTGGATTTACGGCAGCGTACCTGATCTCGGAACCAGAACTGCCCAAGCTCCAGCAATTGTTCGAGCCACGGAAGACCTCCACAACGAAAAGAGCCCAATCGCCACAGCATTGGGCTCTCAAGTATCGTCAGAAAGCGGATTAAGGAAGGTCGATCTATGAATCAGATCGGAAGGGGACCCGTGTCCGCCATTATACGCAAAGCTCTCGTTTTCCCACCGGTCTCTTGATCGCTGAGCAGAATTTCCTGCGATTCAAGATAGTCCTCCAACAAGGCACAAAAAATAGAAAAATCCTTCGCTTTGGATTCCGCAAGCGGATTGCCAGCCAGGTCCTCACGCTGTAGTGAAACGCGGGAGCGCTCCTCAGATATCTTCACCAGGTGGATGCTTCCGATACTGCTTTCCAGTTCCGGAGGGCGATGGGCGCTAACCAGATTCGGGAAGATCGATACTCGCAGAGCGGCGACATTCGGCATCACACGTAGAGAACCGGGGTCTCCTCGTAAGGACCACAAGAAATATCCAAGCTTCTGGCAAGCTTCAAGAACAAGAGCCATTGCCCCCCTTAAATCACATTGGACGTATAGAATCGTCGCTGGCTCCATCTCCCCTCCCCCGGGCTGGTTCAATAATTATTCAACATCGATGTGCATCGACAGGGTCAACAGTAGCTAATTCTATCATGTATTGATTTCGAAAGCGATATTCTCCATGTCCTATATAGCTCCTCGACCGGTTTGCTTCCAGGGATGCTGTTCTGCTGTTCAGGAGCGTGGTTGAAAAAAAGGCGATTCCGCCAGAAATACCTGCACAAAATCAATAAAATAACGAACTCCAGCCAAGCCGTGCGGATCACAATCCACGCGACCCATCGCATTCACCGTGTTTGGCTTCAGCCGAAGAAAAGAAACCACGCTGGACGAATCGCCCAGCGCGATTGGATAAAATCCCTTTACAAATCCCAAACAACCGGTTCCCCGGCTTCTCTGCTGGATCGTTCCGATCTCCTGCCTGCCTGTGTGCGCGAGACTATGCCGCCTTGAGATTCAAGTCGTCCTGATCGGTCAAGCCTTCCTTTTCGTCGTCGATATCTTGCAAATCGAGTATCGACGCGGATTCGTCGATTGAGTCTTCGGATACCCCAACACGTACTTTCCCATTCTCGGGCACGAGGATCGGCTGCATCCACTCGATGAGAGACCATCCTCGCTCCCAATCATCCTTCTCCATTTCCTCACTCTCTGGAATATGTTCTTCGGGGATGGGAAGCCCGCGATCTTTCAAATTCTGCAGCAAATCCACATAATCGTTGCGAAGTAGAGCAGCGGCGTAACTGATGTCGGTGGCATCGTCGAACAACTCCTCGACGGCGAACCTATCCCCGCTTTCCATTGCCTCGAGTTGATTCATGAGAATTTCAATCTGCTGCTCTCGTTGGACGATGGCTGTTTTTCGGTTGACCAGCAGATCGCGCAACAAGGTGCGGCTCACTTTGTCGATCTCACCCTGTGCATACATGTCCCCCCAGAGTGAAAGCTCACGCTCCGTCAATTCGATGAATTTCGGCTGCCAGTGTTCGATGTCGCGCTCCCAGACATCCGTGAGCAGCTCGCGATCTTCAGGGTATTCCGCTTCCTCGACGCTTTCGTAATCGGCAAAGAACGCTTCAAAGGTTTCTTCCCACGTTTGCCAGACTGCGATCAATTCGTCGAGCGTCTCTCGCCAGACAGGCTCACACTCTTCAAAACCATCGCCCGATTCTTCATCTTCTGCATCCAGGTCGAACGGTCCATCGTATTCCCCGTCGACTTCAACTTCAGAAAATTCCTCGACTTTCTCAGCCAGGTTTTCTTCGGGATAAACGAGCTTGATTTCCTCGTACGCGCCTTCCTCAGTAGGCTCCAGTGACAACATGGCTTCCGCGTATCCCCCTACGAACTCATCCATACGCTGTACTTTTTGGGTTTTGTCCTCGCGCAACACTTCATCGATCAGCTTTTCGAGGAACACTTCATTGCCCGCTTCGGATATATACCGTTCTGAGAAAATCATCAGATTCGAAATCGCAACGACCATCCCGTGCCCAAAATAGCAGGCGGCAAGGACGGGCTGCCCTTTCACCCACGCCAATGCGAATGCCGGCGCAGTTACGTTCAGCAGGTAGCCTCCGCTGCCGTGAAAATTGCCCAGGCGGAGTTCGCTTACACCTTCCAGAATGGGATGTCGGGCCATGTCGGAGCGATGGACGGCAACGTCTCCTACCGTTTCACGAGTGAAAAAGATCCCGAAAGGTTGGGTCAATGCACTCAATCTTGCCGCATCCGATAGTTTATCTCCCATGACCAACAGGCAACCGCCATCTTTTACGTACTGCTGCATTTGGACGATTTCCTCGTCGTGCCATTGGTCCGCCTTGCGATTAAGCAACCAGGGTTTCTCGGGGCCTCCGACCACAATCATTTTTACCCCATCCAACTTCGAACCCATGACCGGACCGTCCTTTTCCACGATGACGCTTCCTCGCTCACGCAAGTATTGCTTGAAAGGCATGAAATCATCCGTCCAGGTTCGCTCCTTGTGCGATTCATCGATCAAGATTTTCGATCGCAATTCAGCCCAGGGGCGATCCTGAGCGTAGGAAACTCGATCCAGGGATTGATTCCAAGGCGTTACAGGAAGGTCAATGTCTTCCGCCGGTAGAGGTGAAACACCACCCGGCGTACCACAAAAAAGGCAGATGTCCGCTTCACTCACGAGCTCTGATCCACACGATTTACATCTCACGGTCTACCTCCCGGGACGACTGGCTTTGGATTTGAATCGATGGCTGCAGTGAAACCAATCTGGCCCTTCCTCGAGATCTGGAAACCAAACACGAAAACGAAAATGCTGCGTTCCTCCGAATGTGGACCACGCGAAAATCACTCGGAAATACGTTTGAAAAGCTGTATTCATTATTGCAGAGGGTAACGAGATTGGGCTTTACAGATGGCTTACGAATCAGGTTGGCTTTCGTGATGATTCTGCTGTTTCGTTTCCGGAATGACGTCGTAGGACGTAAACAACTGTCCGCCGCCTTCAAGCCCGGCCGGATCGTAGTAGAGGCTGCACAAGCGACATGCAATTGCGGCATCGAAAAGCGCACCTTCGACGATGCTCGAGAAACGCTCGCCGCCCAGCAACATGCCTGCCAGGGTGAGATACAGGCGATCCAAAACGCCTGCGGCCAGAAGAAGGCGATGCACCTTGGGCCCCGCCGCGGAATACGCCACCCCATAGCCCCTCGCCGTGAGCGCCGCTTTGAGTTCCCGTCCGTCGACCGAACTTTCTCCTACGGCAATGACTTCATCCACCCGGGTTTCGACATCCTGGATGAGCGCGGCATCCGCACTCCTGGTCGTGAAGACCAACACCTTCCGGTCCCCACGCAGCAGCGTCTCCGGCACGGGGAATTTCATACTCCCACTGATCACGGCCAGGTCCGGATACGGCGGCAAATCGCGCTCGATGCGCCAATCCTTTAGATCGGTCAGATTCGGATCATCGTAGACCCGCAAGATGTCCTGGACCTCCCCGGCAGCATAGTCCCGCAAGTAGCGGCCTGTGGTGAGCAGCAGATCCGCCTGGATGGCAAGTTCCTGGAACAGCCGCCAATCGCGTGCGTTGACGATTTGATCCGGAATCGTTTCTCGTCCGATATGGGGCTCGATCGAAATGCGGCCATCCAAACTGGTGATGAAGTTGGCGAGCAGAAAGGGCCGATTCGAATCAGGTTGATGGCGCAGATCGTGGGCGAGATAAAGACCTTTCAGCGGAACCTTTCTCGCCGGCAATGGGTAAAGCTGGAGCACCTCATCCGCCACGCGAAATCCTCCTCTGAAGCACGAAGCGAATACCAGATGCAATCTTAGCATCATTCTTCTTTTTCGTCTGGAGCGCGATCTCGATCCTTCGCTGACTCTGCGGAAGAATAAGAAGAGGATGACGGGATGAAACACCCGTCATCCATACTCCCGGCCCCTATCGTCGTGCAGATATCATGGTTCGTAGAGCACGAAGTCGAAGGTCATGCCGTTTGCGTTGTAATGGGTCGGATGCAGCCAACCGTATACGGTGTCCCCATCGTACACCGCCTCGAAACAGACGTAGACCTCTGTCGCATACGAATCGAGCGTGACGGCCGCTTCGTAAATGTACGCCGAGGTCGAACAACTGACTTTCGTCGGCTGAGACGTCACCGCCGCGGCAAATTCGATCGCCGGTTTCGCCTCCAGGATCCCACCGTAGTAGCCGTTGTAGTTGTAGCGAAAACTGGCATCCGAACTGCCGCACGACACTTCCTGCCCGCTGGTCAGATCATAACAATCCTCGTCCAGCAGCGTAACTCCCTCCATCTGCAGGATGACAAACAAATTGAGGTTGGGAATTGCGGTTGCTTTCATTATCGGAAATTCAGATTCGGGTTCGAAGGTGATGTAGTTGAAAGTCAATCCACCGGCGTTGAAATCCGTCGGCTGGATCATCCCGTAGACCGCATCGCCGTCATACTCGGTATGGAAGCCGTAGAACTTCCCTGCAGATGATTCGGCCGGAAGCGCCAGCTGTAAGCTCAGGCCGTAATACGACGCATCCTGACAATCTTCCTGGCTGGGAAGAGATTCCCGTTCACCGGAAAATTCGAACTCGTTCCAGGGCAGAAGATTGCCGCCTTGCTGGCTGGCGTAGGTGTATTTGAAATCCGCATGCGGATGCCCACAGCTGATCACTTCTCCGGATACCAGATCGAAACACTGGTTGACCGTCATCGTCTCCCCCATTGCCTTGCTGACCGCATCCACGAACGGATACGGATTCGGGGCAACGTTCCCATCCGTTGGCGACGAATTGGTCGGCGTGGATGTGGGCTCAGCAATGGCCGCCCCGGTTCCGACGACCTTTATTGAGATGCGCAGGGGTGCATCAGGTGGAGTATCTTGCCCAAAAATCTCACCCGTGCCGCTTTGCAAGCGCCACATCGATGTATAGACACCCGCCTGCGAGGGAGCCGTCATCTGGAATGTGATGCTGTGCATCTCACCCGGGGATACGTCAGCGCCCAGAGAAAGGGACGTCGGTGCGCCAAGCGCTTCTCCGGATACCAGCGTCAGCACGTAATCCGCATCCCAGACGCAAGTACCCGTGTTTTCAAGCGGCCAGACCACATCGAAGGTCTCACCTGCCTGGAACGACTGGCCGGTGGATATGTTTACCGTTCCCGACAGAGCGAAACGGTTTACGCAATCCGGAAGAGCTTGCTGGACGTTTGCCGATCCCTGCGTCGGTTGTAAGGTGGGCGTAGGACCGCTGGCGATGGCTGCATCGACTTCATTCGAGCCGTCGACCGGATTTCCGGATTCAAGACTCCAATTGCAGCCCGCCAAACATATCGAGATTAAGATAGCGATTACAAGTACAACGGACCAGTGGATGGGTTTCATTTCATTCCTCCCGGGATCTTCCCCTCTCGATCCCGTTGCATCGGATTTGACCAAGACTATCCCGGGGGTGTTAGCAGGTGATTGCCGAAAGGTAAAATGCCTGTAACAGGGTGTTAAATTCTCTCGGAAACGATCTCCAGGACTGTGATTGAGATTCACTATTCGCCATCGCCGGAATGCAAACCATCCACGCCAGAAAATGGGTGGATGGTTGTTGTGCAGGTCGATCCTCGGACCAACCCTGTGCACTATTTCGATTTCATCGAGGGAAATGGGTTGCTATTCCTCTTCCTCACCGATCTGCAGAGAGAGGTAATTTTCGAGGCCCATCTGCTCGATTTGGGCCAATTGTTTCTCCGCCCAATCGATATGCCCCTCTTCCATCTTGAGGATGGTGACGAGCAAATCTGCGGTGCTCTCGTCGCCCAGCTCGCTGGCCAGCGCAATGCCTTCGTTATACGCTTTGACCGCACCAGCTTCCGCTGTCTGGTCGACCTTGATCATCTCGAGTACGGTCTTCCCAAACGACATGGGCAGCAGCTTATCAACCACGGGTCTGCCCTCGAGGAACAGGATGCGTTCGATGAGCCATTCGGCGTGGTGCATTTCATCGATGGCCTGACTTTCCTTGGCCTCGTGAAGCTCCCGATATCCCCAGTTGTTGCACATTTCTGAGTGAACCATGTATTGGCTGATGGCGGTGAGTTCATCCGCCAGAAGTGCATTTAGATTCTGAATGAGTTTCGGATCGCCCTTCATAATCTCCCTCCATTATTATTCCATATTTGATTGCGATACAGTTCAATTATATGGCCTGCACCGCCAATCGCCTAGAGTACAACCAACATCCTGTGAATGATTAATGTCACTAACGGCGTCGACCTGCTCGTATACACTCTGGATCAGCAAGCCCTGCGCTTCATGCTCAACAGGCGCTGCGATCTGCGATATGATTAACATACGAATCATTCACTCGCACACGGAAGATGCACACCAGAATAGGGAGGATCGAGATGCCCAAAATTACGCATGTTGTCAAGCGGAGTGGAGCGATCGTCCCATTTAACCCTGACCGGATCACCAACGCCATCTATCGCGCCGCAGTGGCTGTAGGAGGCCGCGATCGAGAGCGAGCCGAGGAACTGGCGCAGCAAGTCGTCAAGAAACTGGAAGAACAATGTCCCGAAGGGCACAATCCCCACATCGAGGAAATTCAGGACGTCGTCGAAAAAGTGCTCATCGAAAACGGCCACGCCAAAGTGGCCAAGGCCTACATCATCTACCGCCTGGAGCGGGCGCGCAGTCGAGACTCCGGCGAGCTGATCAGCCGGCCTTCGGGCAACATCCCCTGGGCGAAATTATGGCAATCGCTGGATTGGGCGGTGTCGCACAACGTGCATACGGTCGATGCCCTCAATGATCGCATTCACGATGGCGAGTTCGCACAAATCGTCAGCGAATCAGAAGCCGCTTACGAAGGAGACGTCGATATCGCCTCCGAGATGATCGCAGATCGCCGCGAGGAGCTAAAAATGGTCCTGATCAGCGGCCCGTCCTCTTCGGGTAAAACAACGACGACGCTCAAAATCGAACAGCGCTTGAAGCGCATGGGCATGAAATTCGCTTCCCTCAACGTGGACAATTATTTCTTCGATCTTGAAATGCACCCGAAAGACGAATTCGGGGATTACGACTTCGAAACTCCCCAAGCGCTCGATCTTGCTTTGATCAATGAGCACCTCAAACGCATCGTCAAAGGGGAGGAGGTACGCATCCCATTCTACGACTTCAAGATTGGAAAACGGTCTCCCGATCACACGCCTTTCAAGCTGCAGCCGGGTGAGATCCTGCTCATCGACAGCCTGCACGGTCTTTACCCCGAGATGACCGAACAAATCCCCACCGAGCTCAAGATGAAACTCTACCTCGAACCGCTGCTGCAGATGAAGACCCCGGAGGGGAAATACATCCGCTGGACCGATCTGCGCCTGATCCGCAGGATGCTGCGCGACGCGAAACACCGCGCCTACAATCCGCAACAGACGCTCGAACACTGGCATTACGTTCGCACCAGCGAAATGCGCAACATCATCCCCTACATCAACACCGCCGACCACATCCTCAACAGCAGCATGCCGTACGAGATCGCCCTCTATCGTCCGCGGATGCTGGATCGTTTCCTCGAGTGGCGGGACCTTTATAAGGAAGACCCCCTGCGGGAGGACGCATATGTGCGCGCCGAACGGGTTTGTCACTTTCTCGAAGCCGTCGAACCGATCGAAGATGATTCCGCCGTACCGATGGAATCCGTATTACGAGAATTCATCGGCGGCGGCCTCGTGCACTGAACTCGGAGAACGACGAGTCGCCTAATTTGCGGGTTTGATTTTTACCGTGCCCGATTCACCCACTTCGCCCAGCAGTTCGATCTTCGCCGAAGTGAAAGCACGGATCACGTTCGCGTTGGTCAATAAGTGTTGGCTGATCTGTGAAGTGCGGAGCTCCGATGCCCCTCCGGCAAAGGCCAGCGGGAGCAGGAGCTGGTCGGCGAGGTATTGATCAACACAGCCGTCGCTTTCGATGAACGCCAGAAGTTGGTCCACGGCATGGTCCGCCACACGTTCCGCCGGTAAACCGCGTTCCCCCAGGCCGAAGTAGCAGGCGCGGCCGTTTTCGAATTCAGCCAGAAGACACAAGAGCGAACCCTTGTTGAAGGAAGGCATCGTATCAATCTCGATCTCGACACCGCATCCCAAAATCTTCAAGCGTCGGAGCGCCTGCCTTCGCTGCCGTTCGGAGACGTGCTGCGGCAGATTGCAGGCAATCGACACGCCGCGTATCCCACGGAGTTCGCCACGCTCCATCAAACGAAGGGGCGAGATCTCACCCGCCGGGAAAACGTTCGCCTGGAGACGCCCGCCGCCCTGCGGGAAAAAACCCGCCCGCTCGAGGGATAAATCGAGGCGGTAACCGCAGCGCGCCAGATAATGTACCCACTGCCAGTCGAGGTACTGGTAGCAAGAACCCAGGTGAGCGCCGTCGACAGCCGCCGCCGATATCTGCGCCGCCGCGTCGAGGGACTTCAAGTGCTGGGCGCGCAGGCCGGGTTTCGAACGCCGCGCTCGGATCCTGCGCACACACATGGCCTTTCCGGTCACGATCGATAACGCCAGCGCGCTGCGCAGAATCTGCCCGCCACCCTCTCCCTGAGAACCATCGATTTCGATCACCGCCGCTCCTGTAACGGACTTCCACACCGGCCGCCGTCATTCTAGCAAACAAGCCTGAAAACCGCCTGTAATATGCAATACCGGCCTCGCAAATTCCAGGCCGGATCGCCTCGATATCCTCCCAATAAGAAACCGATGCGAACGGATGATTTACTTCCGGGCGTTCATGGCTGCCGACGGAGATTTCGTCATTCGCGTGATATGATGTTGGAATGAGAAAGCAAAGATGCCGAAAAGTGATTTGATACTCTCCCTTGCGAAAGTTCTCGTCGCCGCTGCCTGGGCCGACGAAGAGGTCTCCCACGACGAAATCAACGCCCTGAAAGACCTGCTCTTTCACTTGCCCGGTCTGTCGGCCAGGGACTGGGCGGAACTGGACATTTACATCGACTCGCCAATCGACCCATCCGAGAGAAATCGCTTGCTGCATGACCTGCGGGCAGCGATTCGGACCCGCAAGGATAAGGAGCTCGCCTCTGAAACTCTGGAACGGTTGATCCAGGCGGACGGCACCGTAACACCCGAGGAGCGAGCCGTTGCCAATGAGATTCAATCCGCGATCGATTCGATCAACACCAACATCTTCAGCCGCATGGGGAAGATGATACTCGCCTCGGCGAAAAAACGGTCACGGACTGTAGCCGGAACCGCCAATCGGGAACAATATCTGGAAGACTTCATCCGCAACCGCATCTACTACAAGATGAAACGAAAACTGGGGGAGAACGAGGCGGAGATTCCGCTTTCCGACGAAGAATTCCGAAAGCTTTGCCTGGCCAGCGGACTGCTCTCGCGCGTCGCCTTCGTAGACAAAGACGTTACGACGGAAGAGAGAGCGTCGATCGTGGAAATCCTGCGTAAAAGCTGGGACCTCCGGCAGGAAACGGCGGCGCTGGTAGCCGAGACCGCCATCAGCGCCTTTGAAGAAGGCGTGGACTACTATCGTCTCTCCCGAGAATTTTTCATCGCCACGGACGAAGGAGAGCGCATCAAATTCGTGCGTGCGCTCTTTCAAGTTGCAGCCGCCGACGGCGATCTGTCCCACGACGAAACCGAAGAAATCCGTAAGATCGCACAGGTCCTCAAGTTAACCCACAAGCAGTTCATCGACGCCAAATTGAGCGCCCGCTCCTGAACGTCCCTTTGAAGACTCCGGCGTAGTGCATTAGACAAACGGCAGTCAGTAAAAAAAGAAGCTCTCTGATGAGCTATCGCTGGCGATGGATGTGTATCCCTCGCCCGTCGGCTGCGGGTGGATATCTGCAGCCAGCGTCCAACATGATTGGGACAGCGTCTAATAATGACCCCAATCGAATGATCTACTGAGTCTTTGACACGTTCTTACTTGGAATATCCCGCCCGGTGCAGGTGTTCGGCGGCG
Organism: Anaerolineales bacterium; assembly: GCA_037382465.1. Lineage (NCBI taxonomy): Bacteria > Bacillati > Chloroflexota > Anaerolineae > Anaerolineales > Anaerolineales bacterium. Next base: position 34,267 of record JARRPX010000052.1, read on the forward strand.
GCAGACGTAATCGGGATCGTCACCTGTACGCGCGTCCCCTTACCTTTGGCGCTATCGATGTGCAGCAACCCGTTGACCAACTCGGCGCGTTCGCGCAGGTTGATCATTCCGAGGGAGCCGCGTTGATTGTAATTTTCTTCCACCGCAGCAACATCAAAGCCCACGCCGTCGTCCTGTATCTCCAGGAACAACATATCGCCCTTGCGCTTCAAACGAACGTAGATGTGCTCGGCCTGCGCGTGCTTGCGGGCGTTGTTCACCGCTTCATCCACGATGAAGAAGATTACGCCCTGCTTCCCGACCTCGATGTTTTCGCCCACGCCCTCATCCGCTTCCACAATCACATTCTGTTTGTGCGCCTCGTGGATCTTTTCCGCCAGCTGCCGGATTGCAGGCACCAGGCCTTCCGATTCCAGCACCAAAGGCCGCAGCGTAAAGAGCATCTGGCGGATTTCCTTGGTCGTCCGCCGTGCCAATTCTTCGATCTTGAAGAGTTCTTCGGCGGCCGAGTCGGGATCGCGAGAAAGAAGACGGCGGGCAAAATTCACCCGCATGGCGATGGCGCCGATGGACTGCGTGGGCCCATCGTGCAGGTCGCGCGCCAATTTCTTCTGCGCCTCTTCCTGGATTTCCATGATCCGTTCTTTTTCCTGCTCGAGCTCGCGGTAGAGCTGCGCGTTTTGCAGCGCCACCATGGCCTGATTGGCGACAGCGGCGATGATCTCCAAACGATCCGGAGTGAAATAATCTGGGTGAGGATGGGCAAACAGCAGCAATCCATACGCTTCGATACCGACGATCAAGGGCATACAAACGGCGACCTTGCACGAACGCACGCCCACCAGACGCTGGAGCTCCGGATCGCTGCTCGGATTGGAGACCATGCGCGGCGATCCGCTCGACAAAGACTCCTCAAGCATCCCTTGTTCGCCTGAAAACGTGACCCGCATGTCGGCGTGGGTGAGTCCCCGCGCAGCGGCAATGTACAGCGCATCGTCCGTAAAAAGCAGCAAAGCGCCGACGATCTTGCTCGCCGGCAAGCCGGGTTCGTCGAGGACTCCATAGGTCAGATCGAGAGTCATTTCCAAAACGCGCTCGTAATTCAACGTGGCGCTCAGTGATGTGGTCATGCTCAAAAGCGACCGCAGTTGCTGTAGCTGCCGCTGCAGTAAATGCTCGCGATCGGAAACCGACATATTGGATGGTTTCTCGTCTTTGGGACGATCCCGGTTTCCGAAAAGATCGTTCAGAAAAGCGACGACCGGCAGGAGGGCCAACAACGAGGACGCATCCATACGCTGCCCGAGAATGGAGGATATCTCGGTAATGATCGTTTGTAGCGATTGATGCCAATCAAGCATTTACCAATTCTCCGGGCATACCTTCCGCAGCACTTGATCCTCGATCCGCAGCACACGAACGTGGAAATGACAAGCGGTGAACATCCGCGGATCTCAATTCAACGTTACCTGCACTCTATTCCTACAAGTATGCACCATGAAGACCGCATATCGTGTTTACAATCAACCTACAAACTGCGCGCCGGGGCATTCCAGCCCGAACCAATCACCGGTTGACGCTTATCTATCAGGGCCCGCCGAGACGTAGACACGATTCGTCAGCTCTCGTTTGAGTGTGTGGATATCTCCCGTGCCGACGACCCGGATTTCGATCATGTCGGAAAGCGGCAATCGTCCGATGACTTCCACCAATGCACCGAGTTGCAGACCGATTTTGTATAAATAACGCAAAGCTGCCGGGTCATCGTCCAGAACGCGGGAAACACATGCCTGCCGCCCGACCTTGAGTTCTGTCAATTGGGTTTCGTCGAGCTGCGGTAGATTTCCCTCCATATCCGGAATGGGGGAACCGTGCGGGTCGAGTTTGGGATCACCCAACATCGCCGCGATGCGTCTTTCGAGATTTTCCGATATCACGTGTTCCAAACGGTCGGCTTCGGAGTCCACCTCGTCCCACGAAAAACCGAGCGCCTCGGTCAAGTAGAGTTCGACGAGACGGTGGTGGCGGATGACCTCCAACGCAATCTTCTCGCCGGCCGGCGTTAGCCGGACCCCGCGGTAACGTTCGTAATGGATCAACTGCGGATCCCAAGTCGAGAGTTTCTTCAGCATGCCGGTGGCGGAAGCCCGGGTGACCTTCATTTTATCCGCCAACGCAGACGTACTCACCCGCTCGTTGCCTTCTTCGCGCTGGATCTCGTAGATCGTCTTCAGATAATCCTCCACGGCGGAGGAAAGCGGCTTCATCGCATGATCCTCAATCGCACACGTCCTTCAGGCTGCATTGTACTGGCGCAATCCAACCTCGTCAACGCGGCTATTTACAGCTTGCCGACCCGTCAGGACGAGAAGGGCAGATGCCGACTCATCTGCAGCCAATTGCGCTACTACAAGAAGGAGAAAATGGAATGGCGGGTTAAGACTCCGCCTTCATCGTTCGGGCATCCTTTGCCAGGAGGTGCAGCCCGAAAAGACCGAGCAGTAAAACGGTCAATCCCAACAGCTGCACACTGCGTACGCCGCCGAATACGATCTCGCTGTCTCCCCGAAACGCTTCCAGGAACACACGGCCGGCGGCGGACGCGGCGATGAATGTGAGGAACAGAAACCCGGGAAAAGGAGCCGCGAGCTTGAGCCGGCTGACGATCCAGAACACCAGCAAGGCGGCCGCGATCTCGTACACCTGTGACGGATGCCGCTCGGCGCCCCACAACCGCAGCGCCCAGGGCAGCGAGGTCGGTGCACCGTACGCATCGCCGCTGGCGAGGTGGGATAATCCGACGAAGATAGAAAACAGCGCCAGGCCGGGCGTGAATGCATCCAGCGTCGACCACAACGGCAATTCCCTGCGCTGGGCGTAGATCAACGCTGCGATCGAACCGACGAGCAGCCCGTCTCCCAGCGACATCGTGCTGGTATTCAGTGAGAAAACGTCCGGCAGGGCGTTCACGTAGGCATCGATGTGACTCAAGACGTACCCCAGTCGCGCGCCCAAGACGCCCCCGATCAAGCCGATGAAGACCAGATTGTTGAGCGTGCTGGCGGAGAGGCTCCTACGGCCGGCTTCCCGGTCGATGGTCAACGTGGCCAGCCAAACGCCACCGATAAGTAAAAGCCCCGGCAGCGGTAATGCCAGAGGCCCAAGGTTCACGATCGGAAGCATTACTGCGCCTCCTCGAGCAAGTCCATCACGATGCTTCGAAGCGTGGCCTCGTTCAACGGCCCACCGATGATCACCCGGCGGATGACGCCGCCCGGATCGACGAAGTAGGTGCTCGGCAAGGCGCGCATCCCGTACGACCTCGCCACCTCACCGCTGCGGTCGAAGGCAATGGGAAACGTCAGCCCGAGCTCGTCGGCAAAGTCGATCGCTTCCGCCGCCGAATCCTGATCGGTCATGTTCACTCCGAGCACGACCAGATCCTGCGCGGCGAATTCCTCGTAAAGCGCCTGAAGCGCAGGCATCTCCGCACGGCACGGAGGGCACCAGGATGCCCACAAATTGACCACGACGACGCGGCCGCGGAGCGCAGCCAGCGATACGGCTGCGCCGTCGAGCGTGTCGAGTTCGAAATCCGGCGCCAAAAAACCTTCCTGCGGACTCGCGATCCCCGCGCTGGAAATTTCCGCATCGGAGACCATCGATGCGCCTGTCCAGGCCATGCCCAGCAACATCACCAAGGCCGTGAAGGCCGTCCAGCGCTTTCGGTCCCGCATGAAGGGGACGATGCGCTGCATCGTGGAATGCATGCCTGCTTTTCTCACCCTCAGAACCGTACCTTCCGTTGAATGGATCTACATCCGTTCGCAGCGGGATCGGATCAAGGCGCTTCCAGACCATGCTGCGCCAACAAATCTCGATCCGTCATCAGCGATTGGGTCGACCCATCGTAGACGATCTCTCCCTCATCGATCACCACGGTGCGCTCGAACAACTCGGCCACCATGGGGATATCGTGCGTAGAAACGAGCATGGTTTGCGGCAGAACATGCAGCAAATGGATCAAACTGCGGCGAGCGCGCGGATCCAACCCCGCAGTCGGTTCATCGAGCACCAGGATTTCCGGATCCATCGAAAGGACGGTGGCGATGGCCACGCGCTTCTTCTCGCCGCCGCTGAGATGGTGGCAGACCCGATCACTGTAGCCGCGCAGTTCCACCGCTTCGAGAGCTCGCTGCACGCGCGCCCGCACGTCGGCCTCGGGCAATCCCATGTACAGCGGTCCGAAGGCGACGTCGTCGAACACCGTTGGTGAAAACAGCTGATCGTCCGGATCTTGAAAGACCAACCCCACGGAGGATCGAATTTCACCCAACGTGCGTTCTTCAACGAGCGTCCCGCAGACGCGGACTTCTCCCCGGTCTCTGAGAATGCCGTTGAGATGCAGCATGAGCGTCGATTTGCCCGCGCCGTTGGGGCCGACGAGTGCGACCTTTTCGCCGGGCGCAATGTAGAAGCTCACGCCGCGCAATGCGGCGCGTCCATCCGGATACGTAAACTGCAGATCACGTACTTCGATCGTGTGATGCATTGCTCAAACCATCCAATCTACGCTCAACGGGACGATCAGCAGCAAACCGACCGTCACGAGCGAAATCCAATCCTTGGCGCGCATATGAAAATGAGTCAACGAGCGCATCTGACCGTCGTAGCCACGGGACAGCATGGCCGCATAGACCCGCTCACTGCGTTCGATCGCTCGCAGGAAAAGGCTGCCCACCATGGCGCCGGCGGTCCTTCCCTGCCAGAGAAGCGATCGACGACGACTGCCCGGAACGCGTGCACTGCGAGATGCGCGCGCCCGCATCATGCGGGTTGCCTCGTCGGCCAAGACGAAGAGATAGCGGTACATGAAGCCGATCGTCGAAACCAATACGCGCGGAAAGCGAAGCGACCCCAATGCCCAGAGGAGATCCTGGAATTGGGTAACCGCCGTCAGCAGGATCGCCGCCTGAACGGCCAGCCAACTGCGCGCCAGGATGCTCAGGAAGCGGATCAAACCCGGCTCGCTAACCCCCCAGTTCAACCCCGGAATCCGCCAGATCACCTGACCCGGCGAAGTGAACGGCACGGCGAGGGCGGCGAGCACGAAAGGCAGTACGATGAACGACCTGCGGATCGTGAAGAATATACCCAATCGCGTGAGAAATGTAGCCAGGAGCAAAAGCAGGAAGAAAAAAGCGAACGCCCACCACGTGCCTTCCGGCGTCAGGCTGACGGCCAGGATGTAACCAAACGCCGCCAGCAGCTTCACGCGCGGATCCAGGCGATGCAGGAAACTCGGCTGCAATCGGTAAAGGTCTGTGAGATGGTAGTGCAAGGATCAATCCCCTGCGGCTTCACTCCGTGTGGTGTTCCGTCCCACAAACCATGCTACCATAAATACCAGCAGTGTACCCAAGGCGACCGCTACGATCGTCGTCAGAACGGGGTGGGCGATGAAAGGTACGGTGTAATCCGGCAGGATCGAATAAGTCGGATCGAGTGCGCGGTCGAGAAATCCGTTTTGTTCGGCGACGAATTCGAGGCCATCCGGGGACGCGGAAGCCAGCGGTGAGAACAAGGCCACGATCAGAGCCACGAGCAAACCTGCGGCGATAATGTTGGCGCTGCGGCGGCCAGGCGCGTTTTCACCTTCTACGAGCAAGCCGTTCGAAGCCTTTTGCAATAAAACCAGCGCCCCGACGGTGATCAAACCCTCACCGACTCCGATCAAGGCATGCACGCCCGCCATCGCCGGCAGTCCCAATTGAATCGGCGAGGTGCCTGAGACCGCCAACTGCAGGGCAGTGGCCAGAGCGGCCACTTCCACGGAAAGCCAGGCGCCGGTAAACGCGGCGGCCAGGCGAGAACGCGTACTGTCCCCCGTCACGCGACGCACGAACGAATACGTCGCGTAACCGACGAAAGCGGTCAACACACCCATGTTGATGATGTTCCAACCCATCACCAGCAGGCCGCCGTCTTGAAACAGAAGCCCTTGCATGGCGATGACCGCCGTCATGATCAGCGTCGCGGCCCACGGGCCCAAAAGAATGGCCGCCAACGCACCGCCCAGGAGATGCCCCGATGTGCCTGCGGCGATGGGAAAATTGATCGCCTGTGCGGCGAAAATGAACGCCGCCAGGATGCCCATCAGCGGGACCTGCCGGTCGCCCAGTTGATTCTTCGTCTGGCGAATCGCAACCGAAATGAACACGAACGCGAGCGCCCAGCCGACGACGGCTACAGGCGTAGAAAGGAAACCGTCCGGAATGTGCAGTAGATGGGGTGATAACCACATTGCGCTATGTCCTCCTCATAGGGGATTAACCTTCGCCCCGGCAAGCGGCGCAAAGGCCAAACAACGTCAGGTGATTGGGATTGACGGAGAAATCTGTTTCCGCAGAAACGTTCTGAACGATCCGGTCGAGAACCTCCGGATCGACGTCGAAAACGGCGTGGCATTGTTGACAAACCAGGTGGCCGTGTGGATTGCAGGGATCGCGCAGCGCAAAAAGAGACGGGTTGGAACCATCGTTGAAGAGATCGATCATCCCTGCTTCGTGCAGGGACTCGAGCGTACGATATACCGTTGCCAGGTTCAAACCCGGCAATTTTCGCCGCGCATCGGAGTATATGTCTTGGGCACAAAGATGCCCCGATTTGTGCGCGATGGTCTCCAGGATCACGGTGCGCTGCGGGGTCACCCGATAACCCTTCGATCGAAGATCGTTCGCCAGCCTCTCACCACACGACATACGCAAATCCTTGCAGTTGCAAAAATTTGCATATAGAATATCATCCTCAACCCGGCAGGTCAAGGTCCGGATGGGTTACTCCGCAGTAAACCAAGACATTGCAGTGTGTTCCACGGTACAATGTATGAATACCGTACGCCCGAGCGTAAGCAAGGCTCATTACAGATCGTTTGACTTCAGTTCGCCTCAACAAAGGAGACATCCATGCCGAAAGATACATTGACCATCACCGACAATCGAACGGGTAAGAATTATGAGTTACCCATCAATCACGAAACCATACGCGCCATGGACTTGCGCCAAATCAAGGTCAATGAGGACGATTTCGGTATGATGAGCTACGACCCGGCGTTTACCAACACCGCCTCTGCGAAGAGTGCGATTACGTTCATCGACGGCGCCAGGGGTATTCTGCGCTACCGCGGCTACCCGATCGAGCAACTCGCCGAGCAAAGCACGTATTTGGAAGTTGCCTATCTCCTCCTGAACGGCGAACTACCCACGCAAGAACAGCTTGATGCCTGGATCTATGAAGTGACTCACCGGACCTTCATCCACGAGAATCTCAGGCGGCTGATCCAATCCTTCTGCAACAATGCGCATCCGATGCACATGTTCATCAGCACGTTGGCGGCAATGTCCTCCTATTATCCCGATGCCAAACAGGTGGACGACCCCGAAGTGCGTCACCATCAAATCCGGCGCATCGTCGCCAAGGTTCCCACGATCATCGCCTACTCCTACCGCCACTTGCAGGGTCTTCCCATCGTGATGCCGGACAACGATCTTTCCTACACCGGCAACTTTCTCAACATGCTCTTCAAGATGACCGAGACCAAATACAAACCCAACCCCATCTTCGAGCGCGCCCTGGACGTGCTCTTCATCCTCCACGCCGACCACGAGCAAAACTGCAGCGCCAGCGTGATGCGCGCCATCGGATCGGGGAAAGCCGATCCCTTCTGCGCCATGACGGGCGCCGCAGCATCGCTTTCCGGTCCGCTTCACGGCGGCGCAAATGAAGCCGTACTGCGCATGCTCAAAGAAATCGGCACGGTGGAAAGCGTGCCCGAATATATCCAGCACGTCAAAAATGGGGAGTTCCGTTTGATGGGATTCGGGCATCGCGTTTATAAAAACTACGATCCTCGGGCCGTCATCATCAAGAAAATCGCCGATCAGGTGTTCAAGGTGACCGGACGCAATCCCCTGCTCGACATCGCTCTCGAGCTCGAACGTGTCGCCCTGGAAGACGAATACTTCGTCTCGCGCAAGCTGTATCCCAACGTCGATTTTTATTCCGGGATCATCTACCAGGCGATGGGGCTGCCGATCGATATGTATACCGTGCTGTTCGCCATGGGCCGCACCGTCGGTTGGCTGACGCAATGGCAGGAGATGCTCGGCGATCCCGAGCAGCGTATCACCCGACCGCGGCAGGTGTATATCGGCGCCGAAAAGCGGGATTACGTCCCCATCGAAAAACGCTGAAGCGCAGCCCGAATTATCCCACCAAACTGAATTCAGCTTCTCCGGGAGTTTCTACCTGCGTATTTTGGATTGAAGCAGGCTTAAAGTACTCTTTGACAGCCCCCCTGCGTCCCGTGTATTATCTGATGCAGAAGCGCTTGGTTGCCAGCAATCTAAGTATCTAACGAGCAGATGACATCCATCTTCCTGGGCTGCATCGCGTTTGCATTCATTGCCGTATACGATTGGGCGTTGATGCACAAAATCACATGGCTCAAGCCGCTTTTCTTGTTGAGCGGGGGCATATTTTTCATCGGACTTCTGGGCGTGTTGTCCACACCGTCCGCGGCCGAGTTCGCAGGCTGGGTGCGTGTGCCGGCCTGGATCGGCCTGGTTATTTTCGTGTCGCTGATACTGTATTCCGTCCTCATCGAAATTCCGCTCAAGACACCGCGCAATCATCCTGCCGATCACCCCTATCTCGTCGACACCGGAACCTACGCACTCAGCCGGCACCCCGGCGTCTTATGGTTCGCCGGCGCCGCGGTGTGTATGCTATTGCTCCACCCTTCCCGGTTTACGCTCAGCGCAGCCATCGCCTGGACGCTCATGGATGTTGCACTCGTCTGGGCGGAGGATCGATTCTTCTTTATAAAGACAATACCCGGAGATGAAAAATACAAGATGTCTGTACCTTTTTTATTTCCGAATCTAAGGAGTATTCGGAGTTGTATAAAGACTATGATGCAAGATTGAACACCATATTTTTGGAACTTATTATCCGGTAACTACATTTATGGAGGAGGTCATTCAATGATCACCGCGAAAGAACTGCTGAAGCAAGGTCGACATGATGAGATTTGGAGTAGATACTGTGGATTTTTTGATCTGCG
>JARRPX010000053.1 GCA_037382465.1 Anaerolineales bacterium
AGGACATCATACCATTTTTTATCTCACGGGATAGTTGAATATATTGGGTTCAGCGGTACGTCGGCAGAAAACCCCTGCATCCCCAAGCTGATCAGGTCGTATGATGCGCAGCGATAATCTCCCGGTCTCGCTGCCCGTCGGTTATCCCATTGGCATCGACGGACGTTCGCGGCTCTACTGCTGTCGCGGTTTACAGGAAAAGTCGGGCATGTCGCCGTGTCGGTTGTAGTTACGAATGTGCAGCAGGAAGCTGAAAACGTTCGAGCATGCGGCGAGCGTGATTCTAAGAAATGGCGATTTAGTTCGCAACCAGCATGTTGAAATCGGTTGTCTTCAGCCGTGATACCAGGTTGGCCTGGGTTTCGCACCAGATGGCGTTGACGGGGCAGTCACTTCCGAAGGGACACACACTCGGATCCACCACACATTCGTTGAGCATGATAGGCCCATCGATCGCCTCGATCACTTCGAGCAGCGTGATATCTGCTGAAGGACGTGCGAGGGAAACGCCACCACGTGCACCACGCGACGTTTGAACCACCCCGGCCACCGATAATTGGGAGACGATCTTGGCGAGAAACGAGGGCGGTATGTGTTGGTCTCGAGCGATTTGGCTGGTTGGAGCACGTCCCCCGTTGCTCAAACTGGCCAGGTACAGTACCGCGCGAACAGCGTAATCTGCCTGGCGAGTGATTTGCATGCTAACCTCCAGTATAATTCGGCCTTATTTCCTCTCAAGGGTAGGAGTTGTCCTGTTCAGGATAGTTTACTTATTGATCTCGAATTGGGCAAGTGCATTGTGTCACCGAGGCCGCATGACCTTAAGCGAGCCGTATGAGTTGCCGCGCGAGAAAGGCGTGGTATGATTGCGCCGAAACCCGATCGCAGAACTGTGAGAAACGAGGATATTCCGTGAAGGAAATAGCTGTCGTTGGCACCGGATATGTCGGCCTGGTTACCGCAGCAGGATTTGCCGACCTCGGGAATCGTGTTATCGCGCTGGATGTCGACAAGGCGAAAATCGAAGGCCTGAACAAGGGTCGTATGCCGATCTACGAACCCGGCCTGGAGGAAATGGTCGCGCGCAACGTTGCGGCGCAGCGCCTGTTTTTCGTGACGTCCTATCCGCAGGCGCTGAAAAATGCGGAGTTCGTTTTCATCGCCGTAGGTACTCCGGAGGGGGTTGATGGGGAGGCGGACCTGAAGTACGTGCGATCCGCGGCGATATCGATCGCGAAAGCAATGATTGCACCCTTGATCGTGATCAACAAATCGACGGTGCCCGTCGGCACCGGAGATTGGGTTGCGGACATCATTTCATCCGAGCAGGAAAGTCCCATCCCGTTCTCGGTCGTCTCTTGTCCGGAATTCCTGCGCGAGGGATCGGCGCTGCTGGATTTCATGAATCCTTTCCGTACGGTGTTGGGTTCGACCGATTTGGATGCCGCAGAAAAGGTGGCCCGGCTTCATTTGCCACTCCGGGCGCCGATCATGATCACCAACCTGCGCACTGCTGAAATGATCAAATATGCCTCGAATGCCTTTCTGGCCACTCGCATTTCATTTATCAACGAAATCGCCAACATCTGCGAGGAACTCGGCGCCGATGTAAAAGAAGTGGCGAGCGGAATGGGATATGACTCGCGCATCGGCCCTCATTTTCTCGATGCGGGACTCGGATACGGCGGTTCGTGTTTCCCCAAAGATGTAAAAGCCCTCGCCCACATGGCGGCCGAAAAAGGCCGTCACCCACAACTGCTGCAGGCGGTCATGGATATCAACCTCGATCGGCGCAGACTGCTCATCGAGCGAACTGAAAAGCTTTTGGATTCTGTGGATGGCAAGACGATCGGGCTGCTGGGATTGACGTTCAAACCCAACACGGACGACATTCGCGAAGCACCGGCGTTGGACCTGGCGAGGCTATTGGCGGAGAAAGGCGCAAGGATCCGCGCCTACGATCCTGAGGGCATGTCGCGGGCGAAGCAGGCAATGCCTGAGATCGAGATGGCCGAAAATGCCTACGAATTGGCTCGAGACTGTGATGCGTTGTTGGTTTGTACTGATTGGAATGAATTCAAAAACCTGGATCTCGTCCGCATTCGGGAGGTCATGCGTTGTCCCGTCATCGTCGATGGAAGAAACATCTACGATCCCAAGCAGATGGCCCAGGCCGGCTTTCACTACCGCGGCGTGGGCCGCGGCTACGGGCCGGATGGCGAACCGGAAAACTCGAGCCCCACTCGAGATTGAGAAGCAGATATGAATGCAAAGGTTGAGGCGTCTGTCCATCAGCACCGCTTGCGAAATGGCTTGACCATTCGCATGAAGGAAGTCCGCACCGCACCAATCGTAAGCGTCTGGATGTGGTATCGGGTAGGCTCGCGCGACGAACATGCAGGCTTGACGGGCGCGTCTCACTGGGTCGAGCACATGCAGTTCAAGGGTACGCCGGCGTTCCCGGCCGACGTGTTGGATCGGGAAATTTCGCGTTGCGGCGGATATTGGAACGCCATGACCTGGCTGGATTGGACCGCGTATTACGAGACCCTGCCCAGCGCCAAGCTGGATTTGGGGCTGCGGCTCGAAGCCGATCGCATGGTCAACAGTCTCTTCGAAGCGCAGCAGGTGGAATCAGAACGAACGGTGATCATATCGGAACGTCAGGGAAACGAGAACGAGCCGACCTATCGTTTGGCGGAAGAGGTACAAGCAGCGGCTTTTCGAGTTCATGCCTATCATCATGAGGTAATCGGAGATCTCGTCGATTTGAACACAATGAGCCGCGAGGATCTCTACCGGCATTATCGGCAGTATTACATACCCAGCAACGCCGTGCTGACCATCGCCGGCGATTTCCGCAGCCAGACGCTGTTGAAGAAGATCCGCGCGGAATATGGTTCCCTTCCGCGCGTGAATCCGCCGGAGCGTCTGCATCGCCCCGAGCCGGAGCAGCAGGGAGAACGTCGCGTTGAGGTTCAGGGACCTGACGAAACCGCATTCCTCCAAATCTCCTACCACGCGCCTCCGGCGGATGATCCGGACTTTTTCCCACTTACGGTCCTCGACAGCGTACTGACCGGCGCGGCGAGTCTCAATCTGTTCGGGGGCGGATTATCGAATAAAACTTCTCGGCTGTACCGGTCGTTGGTGGAAGGAGAAATCGCCGCTTCGGTGCAGGGTGGTTTGGCAGCGACGAGCGACCCGTTCCTGTATTCCATCCATGCGACCATCCGCCCTGATTGTTCTCCTGAACGTGCGCTTGAGGTCATCGATGGAGAAATCGCCCGTGTTCTGGAGGAAGCCCTCAACAAAGATGAACTATTGAAGGCTTCGAAGCAGGCTCGTGCACTTTTCGCATTCAACAGCGAAAGCGTCACGAACGTCGCCTTCTGGCTGGGGTTCAGTGAAATGTTCGCCGACTACAGCTGGTTTGCGGAATACCCTCAGCGCGTCGAGGCGGTGAGTGCGGAGGATATCCTGCGGGTCGCAGCGAAATACCTTCGGCCATCGAACCGTGTGGTCGGTATCTACCGGCCGCTGAATGGAAGAAATCATGGCTGAGATTGAAGAGTCACTGCCTCAACTCGATACACGCAGGCTGCCGGGTCCGGAAACGATTCTTCGCCGCGTGTTGTCCAACGGAATTACGGTGCTTGCGCGGGAGAACTTCACCAGCCCGTCCGTCGTTATTTCCGGCTACCTGTCTGCCGGCTCGCTCGACGAAAAGCCGGAACAGGCGGGATTGGCGTATCTAACCGCGCAGGGATTGATGCGCGGCACCACCACCCGCTCCTTTCAAGATATCTTCGAGTCGATCGAATCTATCGGTGCGCGTGTCGCCTTCGTCGGAAGAACCCACACCACGAGGATATTTGGGAAAGCGCTGGCGGAGGATTTGTCCCTGCTGCTCGATGTAATCGCCGATGTTTTACAGGATTCTGTGTATCCGGACGTCGAATTCGAGCGCTTGAAAGCTCAACATCTGACTTCGCTGGCGATACGCGATCAAGATACCCAATCACGTGCCGATATGGCTTTCGACGAACTCGCTTATCCCAACCATCCCTATCGTTTACCGACGAGTGGATATCGGGAGACCGTACAGGATTTGCGTGTGGAGGATCTACGCGAATTCCGTGCGCGACGCTACTCCCCGGAAGGAATGCTGCTCGTAATCGTGGGGGCCATCGAAGCGCAGAAGGCGGTTGCCGCCGTCTCCGATGCCCTGGAGGACTGGAAGCCTGGCACGACGTACGAACGGCCGCCTTTGGCAAAAGTCGAGAGGCCCACGAAGAAGCAGCGTAAAGACGTATATCTGGACGGAAAGAGTCAATCGGACCTTGTCATCGGTGTCGTAGGCCCCAGCCGCTATCATGAGAAATATCTTGCAGCGGCACTGGGCAACAACATCCTTGGGCGATTTGGATTATTCGGACGTCTTGGGGAAGCCGTTCGTAAAACGGCCGGATTGGCTTATTATGCCTACAGCTCACTGGCCGGAGGACTTGGTCCAGGTCCCTGGCGGGTAAATGCCGGCGTCCACCCTGCCAACATCGAGCGTACGATTCAGATCGTCACCGACGAAATACGACGCTTTTCTAGTCAACCGGTTACCCGGGAAGAACTGCATGACAATCAGGCGAATTTCATCGGCAGCTTGCCGCTGCGGATCGAATCCAACGAGGGGCTTTGCGGCGCCTTGATCTACGTCGAACGCTACGATCTCGGTTTGGATTACTACCAACGCTACCCAGATACGATCGCGGCGATCACCCGAGAGGATGTGCTGGAAGTTGCCCGTGAATTTCTCGATCCCGAGCGTCTGGTGATTGCGACTGCCGGTCCAAAAGCAGAGGCGGGCGGATGATAGCAGCGGGTGTGGATGTCATCGAGGTGGATCGACTCGATCGGGCAATCTTACGCCACGGCCAACGCTTGTTTAACCGCTTCTATACCGCACAGGAGTTGATCGACGCCCAGGGTCATACGCCGGCACTTGCGGCGCGTTTTGCTGCCAAAGAGGCGGTGGCGAAGGCGCTGGGGACCGGAATCGGCGAAGTTGGATGGAGAGAGATCGAGATCGTCAACGGCCCACAACGCAAACCGCTTCTCCATCTTCACGGACGGGCCGCTGAAGTGGCCGAGGAATTGGGATTGAATTTCTGGTCCGTTTCACTCAGCCACACACATCAACATGCGATGGCCATCGTCGTCGCCATAAAGGCGCCGGAATGATCGGCGCCCTCGGATTGGATCAGTGCAACAGCGTTCGCGCTTTCGATCGAAGCACAAATGCAGCGGCGCAGTGATCTGGGATGAGAACCTGGCGCGAGCGGACGATTTCGATATAAATATGCTCCTCGATGGATAGGCCGGAAGAACGACGCAGTAGGAAATCGCTAAATCCTCGGGAAACATCCTCCAACGCAGCGCTTTGACGAAATCATACCCGCGTGTTATACTCCTCCAAGCTCCCGCCATATGCAAGAGCATGGCGGGAACAATTCTGCCCCTTTGGGGTAATTCGCACGCTTCTCGACGAAAACGGGCGTGCCGGTCGGCCAGCCGGTTCCGTTCTCGGTGGAAGGAAGCGGAGGAAAAACGCACAGGAGGTGTACATCATGGCCGTTGTATCAATGAAGTCTCTTCTCGAGACCGGGGTCCACTTCGGGCACCGCACACGCAAGTGGAACCCTCGCATGAAGCCCTACATTTTTACCGAGCGGAATGGAATTCACATAATCGATCTGCAGCAGACACTCGAGGCGTTGACCGAGGTGTATGGGTTGGTTCGCGATCGGGTGGCCGAGGGCGACAAGGTCTTGTTCGTCGGCACCAAGCGACAGGCGCAAGAAACGATCGAACTCGAGGCAAAACGCTGCGGAATGCCCTACGTCAACGCCCGTTGGCTGGGTGGAACGCTCACCAACTGGCGGACGATCCGCAGCCGTATCGACGAACTCGAATCTCTTGAACGCCGTCGGGACGAGGGTGAATTTGAGCTGCTTACGAAGAAAGAGGCGCTCAGTCTGCACCGCAGGATCGACAAACTGGAAGGACGCCTGGGCGGCATTCGCGATATGGCCACCGTGCCCGAGCTGCTCTTCGTCGTGGACGTACGCCGCGAGGAAACTGCGATTCACGAAGCGAATCTGTTGAGTATCCCCGTGATCGCCCTGGTCGATACGAACTGCAATCCGGAAATGGTCGATTACGTCATCCCTTCGAACGACGACGCCATCCGCGCCATTAAACTGATGGTCTCCAAGATTGCCGATGCCGTTCTGGAAGGCAAGGCGCTGCGTAAGGATACCGAAGAGGAAGAAACGGAGATCCCGGAAGAGCTTGAAGCCATGGTCGCCGGAGAAGTGACCGATGAGGAATTGCTTGGCGAAGAGACTCTCGCCAAACTCAAGAGTGGTGAGTATGACGAGAGACAGGCCGAATCCGAGGCAGAAGCAGAAGAAGCCGAAGCGGATGATGTAGAGGCTGAAGAAGATGAAGAGACAGCCGAAGCCCCGACGGAAGATGCGGATGAAGATTCAGCCGATGATGACGGCGAATCCGACACAGGAGACGAAGAATAGGCATGGCAGTTACAACGGAAGTCATCAAGGAACTACGTGAAAAGACAAATGCAGGCGTACTTGCCTGTCGTAAAGCGCTGGAAGAAACCGGCGGTGATATCGAAAAAGCGGTGACCTTACTCAAAGAACAAGGAATGGCTGCAGCCGACAAGCGAGCCGACCGGGCTACGAACAACGGCGTGTTGGATCTTTACAATCATGGAGACGGTCGGGTCGGCGTTATGGTCGAGGTGAATTGCGAGACCGACTTCGTAGCGCGCACGGAAGAATTCCGGAATTTCGCCCACGAGATAGCCCTGCAAATCGCGGCCGGTTCCCCGCGTTGGCTATCGGCGGACGATGTGCCGGAAGACGTGCTCGAAGAGGAACGTGCGATCGCCAAGAAAAGGGCTGAAAACGACGGAAAGCCGGAAAAGGTGATTCCGCGTATCGTCGAAGGACGCATTGATAAATTCCTCGACGAAAATTGTCTCTTGCGGCAGTCCTACATCCGAGACGATTCAAAAACGATTGAGGAAATGCTCAAGGAAACCATTGCCTCGACCGGAGAAAATATCACCATTCGGCGCTTTGAACGCTGGACTTTGGGAGAAGAACTCGATTGATCCTCACGGGCCAACCACGGTTGGCCCGATTTTGTAATTCCCTTCGTCAAGAGGTGCATGACACATTATGAAAAAGCCTGCATACGAACGGATCCTGCTCAAACTGGGCGGGGAAGCACTTGCCGGGCCGCAAGGATTTGGGATCGACCCGCTCCGGGCAGAAGCGGTCGCAAAGCAAGTCGAGAGCGTACGTGAACAGGGCGTGGAAGTGGCCTTGGTGATTGGGGCAGGCAATCTCTGGCGCGGCCGGGAAGGTATCACGCGTGGCATGGAACGGGCCACTGCAGACTACATGGGAATGCTCGGTACGGTCATGAATTCCATGGCGTTGATGGACGCTTTGGAGCGACGGGGAATCGTCACCCGGGTGATGTCGGCGGTGGAGATGCGCGCCGTCGCCGAACCGTACATTCGTAGACGTGCCATCCGTCATCTCGAGAAGGACCGCGTCATCATTCTGGGAGGCGGCACGGGCAACCCCTATTTTTCTACCGACACGGCGGCAGCGCTGCGGGCCATGGAGATCGAGGCCGACATCCTCATCAAGGCCACGAAGGTAGACGGCGTGTATGACAAGGATCCGCAGAAAAATCCGGACGCGAAACGTTTCGATCATCTCACCTACATCGATGCATTGAACCGAAGACTTCAGGTGATGGACAGCACCGCGATCTCACTTTGCATGGATAACAAAATGCCCATCCTGGTGCTGGACATGTGGCTTACCGATACGCTGATCAAAGCTGTAAACGGCGAGTCCGTCGGGACAATTATTTCAGAATGATCGTTACCCCCAAATTATTGGACAGCATCACAAACCAATGACGTTCCATCGACGATCGATGCGAGAAGCGGCGCGGGTTGGCGGCTCACTTTCTTGTGCTCTGTGACTTGAGCCGGCGAATATCGCATTTTCAATCGTTTTACGCTATGCTTAAGTCGGCTATCGGTTTTGAATTGCTGGAGGGAGGATAATTCGCATGGTTCAGGATGAATTGAATGAAGCGAATGCCCGTATGGTGGGCGCGGTCCGGTCCTTGGAGGAGGATTTGGGCACGATTCGCACCGGCAGGGCGTCTCCTGCACTCGTGGAGAAACTATCCGTGATGTATTATGATAACCCGACTCCGCTGATGCAGTTGGCGACAATTTCAGCACCGGAACCTCGTTTACTCACGATTCGGCCGTTCGACCCCGGCAGCCTAAAAGACATCGAGCGCGCTATCATGACGTCGGACCTCGGCCTCACACCCAACAATGATGGTAAGATAATCCGACTGAACATCCCGCCGCTGACTGAAGAACGCCGCCACGATTTGGTTAAAGTCGTGCGGAATCGGACGGAGGAGGGGCGGGTGGCGGTTCGAAATGTACGGCGGGACGTACTCAACGAGCTTCGTGAATTCGAGCGGGAAAAGCTCATATCCGAAGACGAACTCAAGCGCGGCGAGGACGATTTGCAGAAGATCACCGACCGCATGATCGAGGACCTCAACGAGATCGGCTCGCGAAAGGAATCTGAAGTACTTGAAGTTTGACATGGCAAGATCGAAATCGATAATCTCACCCAAGGACGAGGAACTTCCGGAAAACGTGCCGACTCACGTGGCCATCATCATGGATGGCAATGGGCGTTGGGCGCGTGAACGCGGCTTGCCGCGCCTGGCGGGTCATCGTGCAGGCGTGGAGAACTTACGCACCGTTCTGGAAGCAAGCGTCGAATTTGACATCAAATACCTCACGATCTACGCATTCTCCACGGAAAATTGGAAACGGCCGGCGGAGGAAGTGCGCGGGTTGATCAGGATCCTGGAGGAAGTCATCGACCGGGAAGTATCCGAGCTGCATAAAAACGGTGTTCAATTGCGGCACGTCGGTAAACTCGACCGCTTGAGCCCGGAATTGCAGCGAAAGGTGATCGAGGCGATCGAACTCACGCGCGACAACAACCGCCTGGTGCTCAACGTCGCTTGGAACTACGGCGGCCGGGCAGAAATCATCCACGCCATTCAACAAATGATCGTGGATGGCGTTGCACCAGAGGACGTTGATGAAGATCTCGTCAGTCAATACCTCTACACGGCTGGCTGCCCCGATCCCGATTTGATCATCCGTACCTCCGGCGAATTGCGTGTGAGTAATTTTTTGATTTGGCAGAGCGCGTACGCAGAATGGTATATATCACCCACATATTGGCCTGATTTCGGCCGTGAAGAACTGTTGAAAGCGCTTCGCGAGTATGCCCGGCGTGAACGACGTTTCGGTCAGGTACCGACCCCTGTCTCCTCGAAATCTTAACCTGCGCCAGCGAATGGTCGTCGTCCTCGTCGCGCTGCCCGGCCTCGCCTGGGTGATCGCAGAGGGGGGCTGGCTTTACACGCTGACCTTCGCGATCATCCTCAGTCTCGCAGCCAAGGAATTCGGCTTGCTCCTGCGTACCAAAGGCCACCGCCCGGCCGTACCAATACTGATCGTCGGCGTACTGGCGTTGTCGGTCGGCCGTTACCTGTGGGGGTTGAGTGGGACGGCTCACCTGCTTGCAGTTCTCTGTCTCGCCGGTCAGGTGTGGCACGTCGTTGACTACGAGCGTGGGGCTACTTCATCCGGGACGGATTTCGCGCTAACGATGGGAGGGCTGCTCCTCTGCGGGTGGATCGGTCCGTATCTCATTTCGCTGCGGAACTTACCCGACGGGTTGTGGTGGGTTTTAATCGTGCTCCCCTGCGTCTGGACGGCGGATGGATTCGCATACGTTGTTGGGCACGCCATCGGGAAACGACCGCTGTGCCCCCGCTTGAGTCCCAGTAAAACCTGGGAAGGTTACTTTGGCGGGGTGTTGGGCGGTGCGCTTGCCGGGTACCTGCTGCCGTTGCTGTGGCGCGCCGGTTTTTCAGACACAGAGCCGGTCACGATGATAAACGGTTTGATTGTTGGTATAATTCTGGGTGTGTTGACGCCTTTGGGGGATTTAAACATCAGTATGATCAAGCGTGAATACAATGCAAAAGATACGAGCACTTTTATTCCCGGTCATGGCGGTCTGCTGGATCGCCTGGACTCCTGGTTGTGGGCTGGCATTTTAGGCTACTATATCGTTCTATTTCTTCAAAATAGCTGAGACGTCGGCTTCTTGCAGCGATGCAGGGAGTGGATCAATGAGACAGATGACCGTGCGTTGTTCAAAGAATATCTTCGTCGCGGACTTGAAATAAATTGAGTGGATACGTTCGGAATCGTAAGCGGAGTTGCGGGTAGGTGCCGGAACGCTGCATGGCGGCGGTTGGCACGTACCATACGGGGGAATTGCTGTTCGGGTTTGTTTTGCTTGCGGATGAAATATGTGCGTGCTATAATTTGCAGGCAATCTTGATTATCTAAGGCAATCCCCCCGCTGATCAAATTAGAGTAGGTTTTTTTGAACCTCATGATGTGCCCGTCCACAATCGTTTAATCGTATGGGACTTACACCCAATTTGAAGCATTACGATGGATTGATAAGTTATCTTAATCGGGGAGTTTACGCATGAATATTGCCCAATTGGAAGCCATGACCCTTGCCGACTTGCGCAGCATGTCGAAGGACCTGGAGATACCACGAGCGAGCCGGATGAAAAAGGAAGATCTCATCCTTCACATCATGCAAGCAGATGCCGAGCGCCGCGGCCTCGAGCTGCGCGGCGGGGTTCTGGAAGTGATGAACGAAGGGATGGGATTCCTGCGCGCAGACCATTATCTACCGGGGAAGAACGATATATATGTATCGCAATCCCAAATTCGCAGGTTCAGCCTTCGAACGGGGGACATGGTCATCGGCCAGGTCCGGCCGCCGAAGGATACGGAGAAATATTACGGTCTGCTGCGCGTCGAATCGATCAACGGCATGGATCCGGAAGAGGCATGGAAACGGCCGAAATTCGAAGAACTGACACCGATTTTTCCCGAAGAGCGCTTCGACCTGGAAACCGATCGGCACACGCTGGCAACGCGTATGCTGAACCTGATTGCTCCCATCGGCATGGGCCAGAGAGGCCTCATCGTTTCGCCTCCCAAAGCAGGCAAGACGACGGTTCTGAAACAGATCGCCAACGCCATCTCGCAGAACTACCACAAGGTACACTTGATGGTAGCCCTCATTGGTGAGCGGCCGGAGGAAGTAACCGACATGGACCGTTCGGTCGATGCCGAAGTGATCGCTTCCACGTTCGACGAACCGGTAAGTTCGCACGTGCGCGCGGCGGAAATGGCGCTCGCAAGAGCCAAGCGTTTGGTAGAATGTGGCAGAGACGTAGTCATCCTGCTGGACTCGATCACCAGGCTTTCCCGAGCCTACAACCTGATGGTCACACCCTCGGGCCGCACGCTTTCAGGCGGCATCGATCCAGCAGCGCTGTATCCCCCGAAACGTTTCTTCGGTGCGGCACGCAACATCGAAGAAGGGGGATCCCTGACGATCATCGCTACGTGCCTGGTGGATACGGGATCGCGCATGGACGACGTGGTTTACGAGGAGTTTAAAGGCACGGGCAACATGGAACTTCATCTATCCCGCCGGCTGCAAGAACGACGCATATTCCCCGCATTCGACATCGACCGCTCCTCGACACGCCGGGAAGAGCTGCTCCTGGGCCCGGATATCACCCAACGTGTGTGGTTGATGCGGCGCATGTTCTCCCAAATGCTGGCGCCGCCTCCCAATGGCGCCGGGTTGGACATGGGCATGGCGACCGAAGCGATTATCAACCGCATTGCACACACCGAAAACAACATGGAGTTCGTTGAAACCCTTACAGAGGACTCCTTCTAAGCATGACCGCTTCGATCCGAACGAATTTCCAGTCTTCCATGAAGGAAGCTGCGCCGATTTTGTTGGGCCTCGCCGGCACGTTTGCTGCCGTCGTGACGATATGGTTGAACATCAACGTCGCGCAAGCCGCCGTAGTGGAAACGGAAATCCCGGAAGAAGTCTACACGGAAACCACAGCGGACGACGAGCTGACCTTACCCGCTTTTAATACGCATCAAACCGACAGCGAACTCTCGCGCCGCGTCGATCCGTCCACGCAGATCTCGCAGCGCTCGCGGGTCGAGATTCTACGCTACACCGTCCAAAGCGGTGACGCGGTATTCAGTATCGCCAAAAAATACGGGATCAAACCCGAGACGCTGCTGTGGGGCAACTATGAAGTTCTCAACGACGATCCTCATTTGCTTAAACCGGGCCAGGAGTTGAACATCCTTCCGGTGGACGGCACCTATTATCAATGGAAAGAGGGTGACAAGATCGAAGCGGTCGCGGATGAATTCGGCGTCGAACCGCTTGCGATTCTGGAATGGCCGGGAAACCGTCTCGATCCGGCCGACCCGGACATCGAGCCGGGAGCATGGCTCGTCGTGCCTGGGGGATCCAGACCGCTGCGGCAGTGGCTGGTGCCGGATCCCATCCGGCCGCAGGCCGGCGTCGGATCGGCGTACGGACCAGGCGGCTGCAGCGGCGATTATTCGGGCGGCGCAGTCGGAACGGGTGGTTTCATCTGGCCGACATCGAACCACTACCTTTCCGGCAACGACTACTGGTCGGGGCATCTGGCGATCGACATCGCTGCGGGATATGGTTCAGCCATCTGGGCCGCAGACAGCGGTGTGATCGTTTTCGCCGGCTGGTCGACCGTCGGGTACGGCAACATGGTGATGATCGATCACGGCAACGGATATTTGACACTCTATGGGCACCTTGATTACGTCAGCGTCGGTTGCGGCCAAAGCGTTTATCAGGGCCAGACGATTGGCGGTGGTGGATCGACGGGCAACTCCACCGGACCTCATCTCCACTTTGAAGTCCGCTATCAAGGCGGCTTTATTAACCCCTGGTACGTTCTGCCTTAGCTGTACATAAGTTGTTCTCTTGACGATCCTCAACGGCATGGTAAGATGCCTATCGCCGAGGAGCATGTAGAGACATGACGGAAGATTCGCAACCCGAAAGCCGTTCCCCACAGAAGCCCACAGCAAGGCCAAAGCGCCGCTTCGAAATGTGGCTCGGGATCGCTCGCATTACCCTACGCGAGCCGATCAAGCGCATCGCCGGACACGTGATAATTCTGGTTATCATTGCAGCCGGCATCTGGGCGGCAAGGATGGGATTCGGTACTTTGAGCGTAGCCGCCGAGCAAGCCAGCGAGCAAGTCGAAGCGCAGCCCACGCAAGGTGTTTCTATGCCTGAAGTCGTAGAACTGCCTTTGTTCGCCGCAGGAGGTCCGCTGCTCGAGCACGAGATCACGCGCACGGCGGATATCCACACGGTCTTGCGCGATCGGCCCCGCATGGACATCGTGAAATACGTTGTGCAGTCGGGCGACACTTTGTTCGGCATCGCCGAGAAATTTGCCTTGAAACCTGAAAGCGTACTTTGGGCGAATTTCGACGTTCTGAAGGACGACCCCCACCGGCTGCAGCCTGGGCAGGAGTTGAACGTACCGCCGGTCGATGGCGTGCTTCACTCCTGGAGTACAGGTGAGGGATTGACGGCGGTGGCGACATATTACGGCGCGACGGCGCAAGACGTGATCGAATGGCCGGGCAATCATCTCGATCTGGGAATCGATCTCTCCGATCCGCCCATCGAGGCCGGGACGCTGCTCGTCATTCCGGGCGGCAAACGTGAGATCGTAACCTGGAGTGCGCCGCGCATCACGCGCAGCAACCCGGCAGTCGCCAGCATCTTGGGCCCCGGTGCGTGTGGGTCGGTGTACGACGGTCCGATTGGAACCGGCGTGTTCATCTGGCCGACGCCGCTGCACTATCTATCGGGGTACGACTACAGCTCCATCCATCCGGCCATCGACATTGCCGGCAGTACGGGTCACGCCATTTTCGCTTCCGACAGTGGGGTAGTGGTCTATTCGGGGTGGAACGATTGGGGATATGGCTACGTGATCGTGATCGACCACGGCAACGGCTGGCAGACACTGTACGCGCACCTCAGCGCCATCAATGTGGGCTGCGGGCAGGCGGTGTTCCAGGGTCAGGTGATCGGCGCGATGGGCAGCACCGGCAACAGCACGGGTTCCCACCTTCACTTCGAGATCATGCATGACGAGTACGGCAAGGTCAATCCCTGGAACTATCTGCCGTAGCTGCGCGATATTCAATCTGGAAGTTTGAAAGAAAAGCGGGGTGTCTTCCTGGGCACCCCGTCCGGTTTTTTTCTTTGGGTTCAGGCGATCGATTGCGCTCAGGATCCCGTTTTACGCTGCATGAGGTACATCGTTCGCTCGGATTCCTCGACTTCGACGCTCTCTACGATCGTGAAATATTTCCCGAAAATTTTCTCCAGGCTTTCCTTTGTATACTCCGGAAAGATATCCTCGCGCGTCGCCAGCAAGCGTTGGACCTGCGAGTCGCTCTTGGGGACGAATTCCAGAACGAGCCACGAGCCCAATTCCTGGAAGAATTTTGCCAACATCGCCAGGGGCACGTTGTTGGCGATGGCCATGTGGTGGATCAGGGCCAGAGCGAGGATCGCATCCGCGGGGCCTCGCTTGATGAATGCCTCTCGCTCCTCGTTGTTCCAACCCAGATCGGGGCTGGGATTGGTGAGATCGAGCAGCAGCGGAAGCAGGCAGCGTTCGTCGTTTGCCTTTACATTGCGGTAGTTCAACTCTACGGCCAGGGGATCGATGTCGAAAGCAAGCGTCGGAATTTGGGCGTCGCTGGCAACGCGGCTGAAATATCCGACGTTCGCACCGAGATCCCAAACGTTTTCGGGGTGGATGCGTTCGATAAAGTCCTGCACGATGCGGCGTTTGTTTTCGAGCGCCGTGGCCGTGTAATTGTGCATGCTGTCGTAATAATCACCCCATTCGGTTTTGACCGTTCCCCATTCCAACTTCTTGACCAAGCGTTCGAGGCTGTCGATCAGACCGAGAAAGGATATACGGCTCATGCGGCGTGTAACGGCCGTCTTGTCCACTGTTTTGTCGGCGTAGTGTTTCTGGCTGGCCGCGTGCAGGTGGATGTGAGAGAGCAGTCCAAAATTGAGTTTCGTGCGTACGGGAAGCAAATTGCTGGCCAGATCGAGGGGAATTCCATCGATGTAGACGCGCAGCAGCTGGTTCAAGCGGATGTCCCGCAATGCCATCAAAGCAAGGGGCGCCAGGAAGTGCTGGCAGAATTGGCGGTAAGCAGTCCAGGGCTCGCCTTCCCGGAATTGTTCGAAGGAAAGGGTGTCGATAAACAGCGGACGTCCGTCGTGGAATTGGATGTTGTAGGCACTGCAGTCTTTCAGTGACATGTCGAACTGCATCGCCCGCTTTTGAATCTCCAGAGTGGCAAGTGCCGCATCTTTGAGTTGGCCGAAACACCATTCGTAGGGATAGGATATGAAACGGAGTCGTTCGGGCCGGATGATTTTATAGGCGACGGCTGCCTCGGCCGGAGGAACGTTCACTTCCTCATGGCGCAGGAGGAGCCGGTCATTCAGCAGGGACTTGTACAAGCCCGACTCGATCAGGCGCTCGTAATCCTGGCGGTAGACTTCGTTGACCTGCCGGTAGAGTGTACCATTACGTTGGAATAAAAACCCGCTGGGATCGCGAAAGGAGGCCGCGTGTTTATGGTTGTTCGTCATCGGAGGAGACCTCTTCTTCGCTGTTCGATTTCCTGCGGAAGAAATTCTTGATCTTCCCCCAGGAGGCACGAATGGCGAACGCTCCTCCGAGCAAACCTGCGATCAGCAGCTGCAGAAGATAGCTTCCCGACCCGGGATCGAGGTAAGCCTGTTTCGTTCGCAGCAAATCGAGTAAGGTTCCTGCAATAAAAGCGGCGAGAGAATCTGTGTGGAATACGTTCATCGTGTGAATCGTTCTCCTTACTTGAATTCAGAATCCCTATTGTAAAGGGATTGTCCCCACAATGAAAGGTCAGGCTTACTACCTCTTGGACGGTGTCCTTCGACACATCGACCGAGTGATGCGCTTCACTTCTGCCGGCAGCCTTTCGATCCGATTCCGATGGGAAATTCCGTTATGGTCTACTCGTCGAGTTGAATGATTTCCGCCGCATCCTACTAGCGGGTGATTTTCAGATTTTCGCAAAAAAAGCTATATTAAGGTTCGAGCGACACGGAGGGCAATTCATGGGCGATGGACCTTGCGAAGATGAAAAGGACCGGGCGATGCGGGCTGCGCAAGCGTGGGAGATCGCAACCGAGGAAGTCCGTCGTTTCATGGTCGACAAACCTCTCGAGCCGGAGGAAGCGATCGAACCAAAGACTCCGGAATATCTCGAGGAAATGGATGCGGCTTTCGAACGAGAAGCGCAAGCGCGGGAAGAATACATCGCTGCCATGTCGGCCTGGTTCGAATGTGAGGAAGGGTCATCTTGAGCACCGAACCATGCCAGAAGGCTGCCGACGAACTGCGCCAGGCGATTAACGAGTGGGTTCGGGCTTCCGAAGCCACGCGGGAGTTCATGGTCAAGATTCCCTGGGACATCACGGATGAGCAGGACACGGTTCCGCCCGGCTACTTTGGGGAGATGCAGCAGGCCTTCGAACGGGAGAAGCGGGCGCGGGCGAAATACATCAAGGCCAACATTGCTTTGCTCGACTGCATGCAGCGACATGGTCTTCTAGATTAGATAATATCAACCCCCAATAGTTTAATATGAGTTAAACTGAATGCTATATTGATCTGGTTTGATGTTTCGAGATATCTATTCGACCGTCTCAAATAATGAGTGATTCATTGTCGTGAACGGTGTATGACGAATGAGGACGATCATGTCTATAGATACTAAAGGGCTAAAGGGATTTTTACAGCATTTGAAATGGAGTGAATTGATCGTTGTATTTCTATTCGCGGTTTCCATTGTTAGCGGAATTCTTATGGTTGATGACTATGGTCTATCGTGGGATGAATATCGGGATGTCTCTTATGGCAAGTTAGTCCTGAAGGCGTACGACGGATCAGAGGATTTTCTCAGGAATAGCACAAACCGATATTATTATGGCCCCTTTTATTGGATGCTTGTAAATCTTATCTCGGAGTTCGTCGGTTATTTTCCTATCGATATACAGGTCATCCATATCTGGAAAGTGGTAGATTTCCTTATTTTCCAAATCGGGGTTTTGGCATTTTATTATTTATGCCGCAGGTATATTTCTAGAAGTCCCGCGATATTCACGATGGCAATGCTTATGACACAGCCTCTCCTATGGGGTCATGCATTTATCAATCATAAGGACATTCCATTGATGACATTTT
>JARRPX010000054.1 GCA_037382465.1 Anaerolineales bacterium
CAAACGCAATTTCCCCTCGGCCCTCGCAGGCGCCAAACCGCCCAGTTCAATCAACGCATCCCAGGCGATTACCTCTGCGCGGATGAAGCCGCGCGCCATGTCCGAATGTATGCTCGCCGCCGCTTCGAGCACGCTGCTTCCGCGTTCCAACGTCCATGCCCGCGCTTCGCTTTCGTTTACGGTGAAAAAGGAAAGCAGATCGAGTAAATCGAACGAAGTGCGCACGATCGCCTCACGGCCGGATTCCTGGATTCCGTATTCTTCGAGAAATTCCCGGGCTTCTTCGTTGGATAGCTGTGCGATTTCCATTTCCAGCTTTCCGTACAACTGCATCACGCACATACGGTCGGAATGGGATTCGATATGAGCGGCATCCTGGCCTTCGGCTTGATTGACCACGATCAAGACCGGCTTTCCCGAGAGCAGGCCATACCCCGACAGGGCTTCCTTCTCCTCCGGCTTGATCTCGTACTCGCGCAACGGCGTACCATCTTCGAGTACCGCCCCAAGCCGTTCGAACAGCGCCATCTCCCGGTCGATGACCGCTCGATCGCGCCCCCCTTTCTGGCGTTCCTCCGCCAGACGCTCGAGGCGTCGTTCCACCATTAACATATCGTGCAGCAGGAATTCCGTCTCCAGCGTCGTGATGTCGCGCTCGGGATCGACGCTGCCCGCAGGATGGGGAACGGCCGGATCGTCGAACGCCCGCACCACGTGGAGAAAACCGTCCACCTGCTCCAATTGATTTACCACAGGACCAGGCAGCTCCGTGGACCTGGCCTCCACCTGAAAACCGCCGACGTCCGCGTAGACGACCTTGGTGTAGGTCTTCTTGTTTGGATTCAGCAAATCGCTCAAACGATCGAGGCGGGAATCAGGCACGTCGACGGTTGCCGTATGGACTTCGAATCTCGCTGCAGCTCCCGATGGGCCGACGGGAAGATCTGCGCCGGAGAGCATGTTGTAAATGGTCGTCTTGCCGCTCGAAGGCAGCCCGATGATGCCAAGTCGAATCATCTCGCCTCCCCCTTAATACGTATGCTGTTCTTCATGTTCCTCGTCCGATAATCAACCACGAACCGGGGCCTGGTGCGAATCATGAAGGCCGGTCTCCCCGCAGAATCTTCGATTGTGTGATTGTAAATATGAAAACTTGACCGGCCGCCGTCGTTTGAATATACTTGCCTTACGCCGAAGTGGCGGAACTGGCAGACGCGCGCGACTCAAACTCGCGTTCCTTCGGGATTGTGGGTTCGATTCCCACCTTCGGCACCAGTCGATTATAGCATAGCCGACCCCAGCAATTCACCTCGAAGCTGGGGTCGGGCGCGACTGGGCAGGCTGGTGACGTCTGGTTCGCACGCCGCAAAACGAGTTCGCCGCCTTCCCTCACTTCTCCGGCGTCCGACGGCGGTTGTTGCAGATGCGGGCGCAATGTGGCAAAATCCAGCCAACGCGATGAAAAACACTACCTTCACTCGTTTGATCGCCGGTATCGCACTCGGCCTCGTTCTCGGCTTGCTCTACGGCTGGGTGATTCGGCCCGTGGAATACGTCGATACCACACCGAACACGCTGCGCGTCGATTATCGAACGGACTACGTTCTGATGGTGGCCGAAGCATACAGCGGCGACGGGGATCTCGATGCGGCGCTCATCCGTCTGGCAGCACTCGGTTCGCAACCCCCGCTCGACATCGTGCTCGATGCAATCGACTACAGTATCGACATCGATCGCCCTCGTTCCGAATTGGAAGTCCTCAACCATCTCGCCAATCAACTGCGCGATCTGCAAGCCTCACCTGAGATTGGCGGACCATGAACAAAGGGAAATGGCTCCCACTCGTCATCGGTCTACTGCTGGGAATCGCCGCAGGTGTTTATTACGCCTGGGTGGTCAATCCCGTGGAGTACCTGGAAACCGCACCGGCCGCGCTGCGGGACGAATACAAAGCGGATTATTACAGTTTGATCGCCCTCGCATACGCCAGTACGAACGACCTCGAGCACGCACGGTCACGCCTGGCCCAGATTCCCGATCCCGATTACGCAAGCACGCTCAGCCAACTCGCCCAGACGCGCTTCGCCGCAGGCCGGCCCGAACGGGAGGTGCGTGCGCTCGCCCTGCTGGCGGCTGCGCTTGGCGAAAGCCCGGCTCCCATTGCAACCACACCTTCCACGCAGGGAGCAAGTTCCCCGACTCCGGCAACGCCCACGCGAACTGCCACCATCACCCGGCTGCCGCGTACGAATACGCCCACAGCAACGCCCGGTGCGCCCTTCGAAATGGTCGAAAAGGAGTTGGTATGCGATTTAGATCTAAAAGCACCGCTGATCCAGATCGAAGTCATCGACGCCGCCGGCCAACCCGTCCCCGGGATCGAAGCGTTCGTCATCTGGGATGAGGGCGAAGATCATTTCTTCACCGGATTGAAACCGGAACTCGGGATCGGCTACGCGGATTTCACCATGCAGGTCGGTGTTTCTTACACCTTGCAGTTGGTGGATGCGGACATCCCCGTGACCGGACTGTTTGCCGAGGAATGCGCAGGCGAAGACGGCGAGACGTTCCCCGGCTCTTGGTTGCTCACCTTTCAACAGCCCGCTGCAGAAAACTGATCTTCGCCACTCGTGACGTCTTTCGTCACGGGCCATCCCTCTCCGCCCGCTGGTTAGAGGCCGGCGTTCGAGCCGGACACGTCGGGAAGCAGATGTTCCGGCACCTGAACGGCCACCACTTCTCCGCGCGCACAAACTTCGCCTTCCGCATAGAGATCGGAAGTGACGATCACCTTTCTGCCTTTGATCTCCTTGATCTTGCTGCGAATCTCCAACTCTACGCCCAGCGGCGTCGGGCGAAGATAATCGACGTGTAATGCGGCGGTCAGGAAGCGGAGCGGTGGATCCGAATCCATGGGACGCCCCTCGGCGCGGTAGGCCGCTGCGGCCGCCGAACCCGTGCTGTGGCAGTCGATTAGGGAGGCGATCAATCCCCCGTAAACATATCCGGGAAAGGCGATGTGGTAGGGTTCCGGAATGAAACGCATCACGGTCTCATCCCCTTCCCAATGACTCTTGATCTGAAGGCCGTAGCCGTTCAAACGACCACAGCCGTAGCAGTGGCTGTATTCCTCACGGTAGTAATCCTGAAACGCCTTCTCTGGCATGTGCAATTCTCCTCGTGCACGCTTAGCTCATATATAAGGACGACAACTCATCCGTGCAGGACCGAAACGCCAATCCACGATTTCGAACGCTGCAATCCTTGATGTTACTTTTTCTCAACGGTCTCGAGCCAGGTCCGGATAGATTTTTCGTGTTCCGGGTAATGCCAATCCATGTTCGCGGAGATCATCTCCCAAAGAGGGTGCCCGTCCCGCCATGGGAAACGGTCGGGATCGAGCAGCATCTGTTCATCGATATCTTCGACGATTCGGAGGGCTTCAGCGTAGGAAGCGCGGAACTCTTTCAGCACTCTTTCCAATTCCAAACCGCGCTGCTGTTCGAAAGTTTCAGCGTTCCAGCGATCCAGGTCGTCCCACGTCATCCCGGAGGGCAGCATTTCGGGTTCGCGGTCTTGAAGCGATTCTTTCAGCCAAACGATCATGCGCCGCTCCCAGGTGCTGATGTGAGAGAGAAGATCTTTCACCGAATTCTCGCCTTCCACTCCGGGAACCAACATGCGGTTCTGCGGAACTGCGGCAACCGTCTGCTCCAACCTGGCATGCGCCTGCCGAATGGATTCCAGCAGTTTGCTTTTGTTCATTTTCTCTTCCATGCTCTCCGCCTCGTATCGGAAAGTAATCCGAAATATCTAAAACAGGAACGCTCGTCGATTGGCGCCTACTCCGCTTTTCTCCGCCGGCGCTCGCGCAGGATTTCACGGATGTGCGGCCCCAATTCTGCGATGATGGGTGATGGCTGGCTCGGCTGCCAGAGTCTCTGTGCTTCTTCTACGGGCTGCGGCCAGGACTCGGACGAATGTACGATCTCGCCCGGGCGATCGGCGTTTGCCAGAATTTCCAGGCACTGGCGAAGCACGCGCATTTGCTGCGCTGCATCGTGCGCCCGGCCCAGGGTCTGGCCAAATGGAAATTCGACCGCCAGCGTCCGAGGCACCCCGATTTTCTCCGCCCAGAACGGCATCATCGTCACCAGGATCGTGCACAAACCGGCGTCCTCGAGTGTGCGTGCCAACACGGGCATGTTGATCGCACAATCCGGTCAAGTCGGTGTGAGCAGCACACACTGGACCCCCTCGGAGAGCAGTCGATCGGCGACATTTGGACCGTAGACCTCACGCCACGCACTGGCGTCCGGTGGATACCCCTGGAAACCCATGAACGAATAGGCAAACTCCGCCAGCCCGCCGATCTCTTCCGCCCGCACCAATTCACGCATGCGGTCGATGGGCAGGAGAACGTTGATATCCTCGAGCACCATCTCTTGATTGATGTGCAGATGGCTGATGCGTATCTCACGCAGATCGACGTCTGTCGGAATCGTGCGGAACGTCGGATCTCCCCAGGTGGGCTCTTTCCTTTCTCGTTCGATGTCGAAAGGAGGCTCGCTGCCGGAGCGATAGAGGCCCCCCGAGGTTACCAGCCCGAAGATACATTCTTCCACAGGTCGCGGCAGCGGCGTCCAGGGAATGGGCAGTTCCGGCTCACGCTCGGTCGCCTTATAAAACGCTGCAATGATTCGAGGCAAATATCTAAAACTATCGACCGGCATACAATCCTCCCACTGCCATCCGTGTGAACCTTGCGGGTCATTTGCCTTCGGGTTTGATCGACTACATTCCCGCAGGCCGGATTCATCCCTATTCTAAAGGCAACGACCGGATTATCAAGAATCTTTGAAACCCGGAGTCAGTTTCCATCGCAAAGGCATGCGATCCGGGAAGATCGAGTTGAGTCTGCCAATATTGACGAATTGTATCCACTTTCGTACAATCGTGGTACCCGTGTGCTGACTGGAGCGCCCGATGGTCAACAAGGAACAGCTGATCGACGGTTTTGCCCTCAATCTTTCTCTCATCCGAAGACAGTGTGACGGGCTCGAGCACGAGGACAGTCTGCGGCAGCCTCCTTTTCGCGGTAACTGCCTGAACTGGGTTCTCGGGCACATCCTCGTCGGGCGGGATCGCGTTTTACATCTCCTGGGAGAAAAGCCCACACTCTCGACGGAAGAAAAGAAACACTACGAAACCAATTCCGATCCGATCACGGAGGACAGCGAGGAAAATCTCGAGCTGGCCGATTTGCTGGCCCGTCTGCGATCGGCGCAAGAGCACATCTCGACCGGTCTGCAGCGCGCCACCCCGGAAGATCTCTCGAAAGCGATCGATATAGAAAATCCCACCGTCACGATTGGGAAGGAAATCTTCGGCTTGTACTTCCACGATACCTACCACACGGGGCAAACAGAACTGCTGCGCCAATTGGCCGGCACGAACGACAAGGTTGTGTAGCTGCGTTGAGAAGCTAAATCGGTCGACTCTACGATTCTTCCACCGCCGCTTCCGAAGCCGCCTGGCCTTCATCGAGCGCCTCTTGCGTTTCTTCCTGCTCCGATTCGCCCTTAAAACCGAGATCGATTTCCTCTTCCATGGTGATCTTGCCCCGCAGAAAGGCGCCTTCTTCCGTCGAAAATGAAGTGGTGACGACGTCCCCCCAGATGCGGCCGTTGCGCGTGATCTCGACCTTGCGGGCAGTGATGTCCCCCTTGACGGAGCCGGCGACGACCACCGTCACGGCGCGGATGTGTTCGCAAGTCACACGGCCCCCTTCTCCGACCACGACCAATCCTTGCAGGGAAATATCCCCATCGAAAACCCCCTCGATGCGCACCCCGCCCGTGCCGGAGATCTGCCCTTGCCAAATGATTCCTGGCCCGAGCACGGAGTCCACCCGCTCGGGCACCGGCTGGGTTTCGGCAGGCATGTCGCTCGTTCTACGAAACATTCGACCTCCAGCGTCGTTCGAATGGGAGCATACTCGCTCCGGGAATGGATGTCAATGTGCCGGCAGCCGCATGAATTGCCCGGCTGCCAAAGCACAGAATTATAGATTTACGGCGAATGGATATCCCCTGCGGCGGGCACACCAGCTGCGCTCTCGGCTCTCAGCACGGCGTTCGTGATCGCCCGGGCGACGACCTCGGCGCCGTAAGCGCCGACGAGATTGACGTCCGCTCCCTTCTTGCCGGTGGCGAGAGCGAAGATCGTATCCCCGTCGTACATCGTATGCGCAGGCCGCACCGTACGCGCGACGCCGTCCTGCGCCATCTGCGCCACTTTGTTCACTTCTTCCTTATCCAACTGCGCGTTCGTAGCCACGACACCGATTACCGTGTTGCTTCTCGCGGCAAAGCGTAAGGCGGTCTTGCCCACCATGCCCTTCATGACCGCAAGCGTATCGGCGAAAGGGCCTCCGCCCCCGATCGCGATCGGTCCCACTTTCGCCGGACGAGCACCCGCCAGAATGTTCCCCGTCTGCGGATCGACGACGTCCCCGAGCGCATTGACGGCCATGAGCGCGCCAACGACGATGCCGCCGCCCAGATCCGCGCTTGCCGTTCCGATTCCGCTCTTCATCGCACCCGCCATGCCCAGGATCTTCCCCACACTGGCTCCCATACCCGCACCGGCGTTTCCCTCCTGCATGCGATCGTGCGTGGCGTTCTTGCAGGCCAGATACCCCATCTCGGCATCCGGTCGGACGTTCGATTGTCCCAGGCCCAGATCGAAGAGAATTGCTGCGGGCACGATCGGCACCTTGGCGACCATCGTGTCGTGCCCGATGTCGCGTTCCTCGAGATAGCGCATCACGCCCCCCGCGGCATCCAGGCCGTAGGCCGAGCCCCCGGCGAGCAAGATGGCGTGGATTTTCTCCACCAGATGGGACGGGTGCAATAAATCCGTCTCACGCGTGCCCGGCGCGCCGCCGCGTTGATCTACTCCGCCGACGGCGCCGTCCGTGCATAGCAGCACCGTGCATCCGGTCAATGCCTGTGCGTCGTCCGCATGGCCGACCATGATTCCCGGCACATCGGTGATCGAATCTTTGAACTTCATGCGACACCCCTAACTCCCGCAGTCAGGATCGAGCCCGGCATTCGGACCGAACCGCGCTTCGCCATCCCGACGCCGTCAACCTGTTCCCCGCATGCAGCGGTCATCCGCGGCATGGGGAAAATTCGTTCATCCCAACTTGTAACCAAACCTGCGCAGCAGGGACATGCGTTCCTGGATTTCCTTCTCGCCTTCGACGCCGGCGCTTTTAACGCCATCGATTACGCCCAACACGCCGCGCCCTTGTTCGCTTTCCGCCAGGATCACCTCCACGGGATTCGCCGTGGCGCAGAAAACGCTGCAAACTTCAGGTACGGCCTTCACGGCATTGAGCACGTTGACCGGGAACACGTTCCCCAAACATATAATGAACACGTGCCCCGCGGAGAGCGCCAGCGCATTTTCCTTCGCCAGGTCGACCAGGTCGTCGTCCGTGCCGCTGATGCGTACGAGCGCCGGTCCGGACGATTCGCAGAAAGCCAGCCCGAACTCAATCCCCGGCACAGCGCCCACCAGCGCTTCGTGAAGGTCCTCAACTGTTTTAATGAAATGGGATTGCCCGATAATCACGTTCACCGCTTCGGGCTTTTCGATCTTGACGGTCAACAATTCCATTCGCTCATCTCCTCCCTGGCAGTCAACCTATGAGATGCATAGTCTTGCTTCATTGTAACCCAGGCGAAGGCACGAAGACCACATTTTTTATGCCCCTAATTCAGCTAAACCAGCCCCGGACGACGCATCCAGTCCGGCGTTGCCAACATCACAGCGGGAGATAACACACCTGCCAGCAATCGCCACGGGTGCCAAGCCCAAAGAAAAGCGCCTGGCTTACTGCGATGCGAAAGAACGGGGGTGTGGAAATTGCACTCCATTCGTTCATGTTCAATCCGGCCGACGGACTCTCGATCGTATCGAGACACGTCGTGCAGCTCAATTATTTATCAAGCTCGAGGTCCAACTGTCGATCCGGGCCAGCAGATCGCGGTGGATGAAGTGGCCGATTGAGAATCGCGGCGAATTGACGCACGCTCGCAGGGCTGTGGCCCGCAAAATGGTTGTTGAAGAAACCGTACACATCCATACCGGCGTCCAGAAAACCGGCCACGATATCGGCCCAGGTTTCGAGCACCTTCGTCCGATCGATCTGGATGCGGTCGAAGACCTGAATGTCCTCCCGTCTACCCAACCAGCGAATCACGCTGAAATCCGCCGTGACCCAATCCAGCCGCGGCATGTAATGTAAATCTTGCAGCACGAGCGCCGCGCTGTGACCGGCGAGCATCTCACGAAACGCCGGCGTCAGCCACTTACGGTTGCGCACCTCCACGGCGTAGCGCGGGCCAGCCGGCAGATCCCCCAGGAAGCTGTCCAATCGATCGAAGAATTCGGGTGTGAAGTCGTAGGCAAATTGCAGGGTGAGCACGGCCAACTTTTCCTTCAGAGCCTGCATGCTCCCGACGAACGCCTGCGCGTCTCCAAGCGCACCTTCGAGTTTTTTATCGTGCGTGATCAATTTGGGGAATTTCGCCGAAAATTTAAAGTCCGCTGGTGTGCGCTGATACCAGCCGTGTATCGTCGTCGCTCGGGGTACACCGTAAAACGTGGAATCGATCTCCACCGTCGAAAATTGACGGGCGTAGGTCTCCAAATAGGCTCGCGGGGAGGTTCCCTCGGGATAGAAAGGACCCACCCAGTCATTGAATGAAAAACCCTGCGTGCCTAAATACAGATTCCCCGTTCGACCTTCCATAATGAAAATTAGATCACATTCTTGTGAGGGGTGCTGAATATTGATATTTTGACGCAGGACGACCGTGAAATCCGCGGCTTGAATGCGAAGATTCTCAATCCGCCGAGGCCAGCAATTTCACCACGTGACCCAGGATGTACTCAGCAACCTGGGACTTACTCATTACGGGCAACTCTATCGGGTCGCCGTCTTTGGTCAACACAGTTACACGGTTGGTGTCCACACCGAAACCCGCATCGACAGCCGTTATGTCGTTGGCGGCGATCAGGTCCAGGCCCTTCTGCTGCAGCTTCGCCCGCGCGTTGTCGACCAGATCCTGACTCTCCGCAGCGAAACCCACAATCACGGTCGGCTTTTTGCGCTTCTTGCGCTGCGCCGACACGAGCGCAAGGATGTCATCCGTGGGTTCCAACTTCACTTCGGGCGCTCCCTCTCTGCGTTTGAGCTTCTCATCGACGGAGCGGTTTGGCCGGAAATCGGCCACCGCCGCAGCCATGAGCAGCACGTCGGCGCGCTCGGTTCGTTCCAATACCGCCTGGCGCATTTCCTCTGCAGTATCGACATCGATACGCTCGGCGCCGACCGGCGTTGGCAGCATGGCTGGCGCGCTGATGAGGATCGTCTTCGCGCCGCGATCGATCGCTGCTTGTGCCAGGGCAAAGCCTTGTTTGCCGGAGGAACGGTTGGCGATCACGCGCACCGGATCGATTGGTTCCTGGGTGCCGCCGGCCGTCACGACGACGGTCCGCCCTCGTAGCTCTCCACTCTGTCCGAGAATGAAGCGCACGCAGCCGAAAATTTCCTCCGGCTCCAGCATGCGGCCTTTGCCGACCAACCCTGAGGCCATACGGCCTTCGGCGGGCCCGAGAATATGCACTTCTCTTTCTTCCAGGGTCGCGAGATTCGCCTGTGTCGCCGCGTTGGAGAACATCCCGGCATCCATGGCCGGTGCGACGGCTAACGGGCAGGCTGCGGCCAACGCCGAAAGGGTGAGGAAATTGTCTGCTTGCCCGTGAGCCAATTTAGCCAGGCTGTTCGCCGTCGCCGGCGCCAGAATGCATAAGTCGATCTCGTGCGTCAGACCGATGTGAATCACGTGCGCTTCGCTGCCCCACAGGTCGTCGTCCGTGTACGCCCGCCTCCCGGTCACGGATTGAAACGTCAGCGGGGTGACGAAGCGCTGCGCCGCCCGTGTCAGGATGACGTCCACGACGACGCCCGCCTTCGTCAGTCTGGAAGCCAGATCTACGGCCTTATAGGCCGCGATCGAGCCCGTCACGCCTAATAGAAGGTGACGATCCTTTAAAACCGGGATCCCATCGTTCTGCTGCATATCATCGACCTCGTTTACGAACGCTTCGCGCTTCCCGGCATGTATCGGGAGAAAATGATCCTGCAACCATTGTACAATGAACCAACCCCGTTGGGGACGGTGGCGGTGGGAATCAGGAATTTAATTTGTTCTGCCGAGCCATGATCGCAGCCATCTTTCAATGAGCAAACACACCGCTGCGAGGCCGTCCGGGAACTCTGCCGCACGCATGTCGCCCGGCGCTATTCGTCGAGGTACCAAACGCTGAAATCATCGAAACTCACACCAGCGTCCGGCTTCTGTGCGCTTCCCAGGTAGAGTGCAAACTGCCCATGAACGCTCTCATACCAGCCCGCAGGAATCGAGCGGTTATCCACCCACTTCCCGTTGATGTAGAAATCGACGTCCGTGCCCTTCACCATGACGCCGATGCGGTTGACCGCCCCCGCGCCGCTTTGGATCAATTCACTACCCGTCAACGCTCTGCGATCGCAGTCGATCAGCGCTCCCCCAAGCCAGGAACACACCGGGCTATCGGTCGGGGGCCAATAGGTTTTCCCGACGAAGTACTCCCCACCGCAGCTGATTCCGAACATCAGGCCGCGATCTGCAGCCTTGTCTCCTCGAAATACGATGCCGGCGGTATCGCCCGGAACGCACTGTTCACCGTTGAATATCAGAAAATCGACGTAGAAGTCCTCGGCGTCGATGAACGACCAATACCAGGTCCATAGACCCCGCGAGGTGAAGGTAATTCTATAACGGCCGTCTTCATACCAGGCGTTCGCCGCACCTGCAGAATTGGTGGGGAATTTCCCCGAACCGCCATCGAAATCGTCCCCATCCTGAGGCGCTCCCCAGCCGAAGGCTGGATCGAAAGCGGCGCGTTCCAGGCTCCCCGCAGCCCCTTCCTCGCTATCGCCAGTGTCATCATCCGTAGGCGTCGCCGTGTTTTCGATCTCCGCTTGCGCCGTGACCGTGACGGTGGGGTGAGGCGAATCGGCCTGCAGTTCAGCATCCTGGGTGAGTCTGGCTTGCTCCAGCGCCAGCGTCGTCGCCTGCACTTCAAGCGCCGTCTGGGTCGAAGCGATCGATTCGGCCAACCGTTCGGACGGCAGGCTGCATGCCAGGGATGCGATGAACAGCGCCAATAAACTCAAAGGGATGCGGATTTTGTTCATGCTCGAACGCATCCCCATCCCTTTCCGAGTCCCTGTTCCCCTTTGTAATTCAAATCAACCGCAGCAATACGATATTGACGATGCACGTCAATCCAGATACCAGATATTGAAATCGTCGAAACTCACGCTGGCGTTCGGCTTCTGCGCCGTTCCCAGGTAGAGCGCAAAATTGCCATGTACAAACACACCCGGGGTATAGTTCGCCACAGAACGATTGGCGACCCATTTGCCGTTGATGTAAAAATCGATATCGTCCCCGCGTGCCATGACGCCAACCCGGTTGACCGCTCCCGGACCAGGCTGGATCAGGTCACTCGGATACAATGTCCGAGCAGTCGGATCAATGACGCCGGCTTCTGAGAAATCGAAGATAACGCCGTCCGAGCCTGGAACGGCGGTGAATCCGATGAAGTATTCCCCACCGCAGCTGATGCCGAACATCAAACCATAATCGGCATCCTTATGACCACGAAATACGAAACCTGCCGTATCACCGGAAACACACTGGTCGCCGTTGTAGACCAGAAAATCAGCGTAGAAGTCCGCGGCGTCGATGAACGACCAATACCAGGTCCAGCGGTTGCGCGAGGTGAAGGTGATATTGAAGCGTCCGTCTCCATACCAGGCCGTAGCTGCTCCCGCACTGCTCGACGGGAACTTACCTGTCGCGCCGTCGAAATTGTCACTGTCATGTCCGGCGCCCCAGCCATAAGCCGGATCGTACGAGGCGCGCTCCAGGCTGCCTTCCACTGCCCCGGAAGATTCTTCCTCGGCCTCTACCGTAGATGTGGGGGTAGTATCTGCTGTCTCTTCTTCCACCGCAGGCTCTTCCAAATCCGGTGGAGCAGCCGATTCCTCCTGCGATTCCGCTGCCTGGGTGAGTACGGCCTTCTGCAGCGCCAGGGTCGTGGCTTCCACCTCGAGCGCCAGTTGTGTGGCCTCCACCGAGCCAGATGATTGATTGGTGGGAAGAGCGCAGGACAGACTGGCGAGGAACAGGAAAACGAGGCACATCCATGCTGCAGCAGATTTACGAAGGTGGTAACTTTTCATGAGAACCTCCTTGATACGACTGGATCACGTGCGAGATAATCATCTTTGCGACGTCGGTCGTCTCTATGGACATAACGAATTGCATCCAACGATTGTGACGTTTCACAGAATCTCGGGCAGTTCCATCCCCATAATAGACTTAAGCCGGGTAGCCGGCAAATCGATTTCTCCTCCAAAAGAAGCGCCCAAGAACGGCGTTTCCGGCCGACTGGCAGGGCAATCGCCCAATCTGATCCTCTGATATACTTCATCACTGCGTTGGAATCAATCGCGGAACGGAGTCAGGCATGGCAGAAGATCCGGAAACCTTCATTCGCGAAGTCACCGAACAGGTACGCACGCTTCACATTCAATTCTCGGGCGCCATGTGGCAGTCCGCGACGACGGGCACAGAACAAGCGGCACGGCGCGAGAAGGACACCAAAGCCGAGTTGATGCGTTTTTGGGCCGACACGCAATTGTATGAAACCGCAAAAAATCTAAACGAAACGAGCACCACGGACGATCCGCTGCAGCGTCGTACGCTGCAGCGGATCTACCTCTCGAGCGCGAAAGCGCAGCAAGACGAAGCGACCATCGAAGCCATCACCAATCTCGAGACGGAAACCCAACGCAGTTTTTATAACTTTCGCGCCCTCGTCGACGGAAAACCGATCAGCGACAACGAAGTGGAAAACATTCTCCGCACAAGCCGCGATTCCGCCGCCGTGCGCAAGGTTTGGGAAGCGAGCAAGCGCATTGGAGAAGAAGTCGCCGACCACGTGCGCGAATTGGCGCATCTGCGCAACAAATCCGCCCAGGCCCAGGGTTTCCGCGATCACTTCCAGCGCTCGCTGGTCCTCAACGAAATCGAAGAGGCGCACTTGGCTGCGCTCTTCACCGAACTCGAAAAAGCCAGCCAAAAGCCGTTCCTGTTGTTGAAGAAAGAGATAGACCGGATCCGCGCCGAGCATTTCTCAATCGACGAGGCAGATCTCCGGCCCTGGCATTACGGGGATCGCTTCTTCCAGCGCGCGCCGGAGCTCAGCAAAGTGCCGCTGGATCCCTATTTTGCGAATCGAGATCCCGTCGAGTTGGCCCTCGAGACTTACGACGGAATGGATATCGACGTGCGCGGCATCCTCGACCGTTCCGACCTTTACCCTCGTGAGGGCAAGGACCAACATGCCTTCTGTATCGACATCGATCGGGAAGGTGATGTACGCACGCTGAACAACCTGGAACCTTCCCACCGCTGGACGTCTACTCTGCTTCACGAACTCGGCCACGCCGTTTACGACGAACACATCGACCCCAAGATGCCGTGGATCCTGAGGACACCGCCCCACCCGCTCTCCACGGAAGCCATCGCATTGTTGATGCAAGCGCAGACCTACGACCGCACGTGGCTGAGCAGCGTGCTGAAGATCAAGGACGAGGAAGCGGCGCGCTTGTCTTCCGCCGCCGTCGAACAGCAGCGCGCCCAACGGCTGGTCTTCACCCGCTGGGCGCTGGTGATGACGGATTTCGAGCGTGCGCTCTACGCCGATCCCGACCGGGTATTGAATACATTGTGGTGGGACCTGGTCGAGAAATACCAGGCGCTGCAGCGTCCCGAAAATCGGAGTGCTCCGGACTGGGCTGCAAAGTACCACATCGCCCTCACCCCCGTTTATTATCACAGCTACGAAATCGGCCATCTCGTAACCTCACAACTGCAGGCGTTCATCACCGGCCAGATGGGCGCCCGGCTGGGACAGCCCGAGGTCGGCCAGTGGTTGATCGAGAACTACTTCCGGCCCGGCGCCAGCCAGGATTGGGCAAGTCACGTCGAAAGCGTGACCGGAGAGGCGTTGAACCCGAAATACTTCGTGGATTCCATCCAATAGCGTCCGGAAACGTATGATCCCCAGTAGAAAACCGGTAAGGTGAAACCGATGACCAAACCCGACCTGTCAGACTCCATCATCGTAGTGTCTGGACTGCCCCGCTCCGGGACGTCGATGATGATGAACATGCTCGCAAGCGGTGGACTCGAACTTCTCACCGATGGCATCCGCGAGGCGGACGATGACAATCCCCTCGGCTACTACGAATACGAAACGGTGAAGCAGCTCAAGGAAGGTGAGACGGCCTGGGTGAATAACGCCCGAGGCAAAGTCGTCAAGATCATTTCCTATCTGCTTCCCAGGCTCCCCGAAGACTTCCACTATCGCATCATTTTCATGCAGCGCGAACTCGACGAGGTGCTTGCGTCACAACGAAAAATGATCGTCCGCCGCGGCGAGAATCCCGACAAGATCGATAACGAGAAGATGAAGACGATCCTCGAGAATCATTTGCGGGATATCAATGCGTGGCTCCAAGAACAAGATCACATTGAGCGCATCGATATGCCGTATAAAGAAATCGTTCACGATCCTCAGCCGTATGTCGAGGAGATCGCTCGATTCCTCGGTCGCACACTCGATCTGGATTCGATGATCCACACCGTCGAACCCAAACTATACCGTCAACGCAAATGAGACATGACCTACGCAACCGCCTTCGTGACGCACGGAATCACGTCCGCGCTCCATCGAACTGCAAACAACCCTCGACATGGTTTATAATGTCGGGGATCACAAATCGATAAGTCCAGCAAATCGGGAGACACGGCAGCCCAGTTTGAAGCAGCTCCGCATGAACCCTGTTTGAATTCACATTCGTATCGATTCGAGGATAGAGGTGCAACCATGTATATTGATCCGAACACCGGAGGCCAGATTTTTCAACTCTTGGCGGTTATCTTTGCGGCGATCTCAGGTATGGTCCTGGTGTTTTCAAGCAAGATTCGCATGTTTTGGTCGAGGATGAAGCGGCGATATCGAGAAGCGGGAAGCGACAACCCGGTTGAACTCGAAAATACCGACGCAGATTCAACCCCGGATCAGTAAAACCGGGACTCACTACTACTTGTAGATGAAAACCATCATCATCGGATTCGATGCGTTCGATCCCACTTTTTTCGAACGATTGCACAGCCAAGGGAAACTGCCAAACCTGGGAGAGTACGTCGCTAACAAGGGATACGCCCGATTAGCTGTCGCCAACCCCGCACAGAGCGAAGTGTCCTGGACCAGCATCGCTACCGGCATGAACCCGGGCGAACACGGACTCTTCGATTTCGTACACCGCAACCCAGCCAATTACGCCCTGCACGTTTCCTTGTTGCCGACGAGCAAATCGGCTCTCGGGGTGCAGTTCGTTCCCCCACACAACGCCTACACCGTCTTCGAGCATGCCGTAGAGATGGGGTACCCCGCTACGACACTGTGGTGGCCGGCAACATTTCCCGCCCGCAGGCAGTCCCCTGTACGAACGATCCCCGGGCTTGGCACGCCGGACATCCTGGGCCGTTTGGGCGTGGGAACCTTCTTCCAGCTCGATCCGAACCCCGCAGACAAGACAACCAAGACCAACGTAGAAAACCTCGCGCAAGATGGCAAGCAAAAAGCACACGG
Organism: Anaerolineales bacterium; assembly: GCA_037382465.1. NCBI lineage: Bacteria > Bacillati > Chloroflexota > Anaerolineae > Anaerolineales > Anaerolineales bacterium. The sequence goes on from JARRPX010000054.1 coordinate 15,856, forward strand.
TTCCTTGAAAGGGCCGCTGCTCAAATCGAAGAACAGTAACGATAAGCAAGCCTCACTTGCCTTCGAGATCGAATGGATCGACGACGACAACGCCAGATTACAAATCGACAAGAAAATCATTCCACTGCAGAAGAATCGTTGGAGCCCGTTTATCGAGCTCGTCTTCAAGCTTCGCCTCGGCGTTTCCGTGCGTGCGATCACGCAGGTACTGCTGACAGAAAATTCCCACGGGCCGGGTTTGTACTTCCTGCCGCTGCAGATCCACCCCCAAAAAGCTTTGTGGCCATACGCCAACCCGGGTGGTTTCGCCAAGGGACTGTGGAAAAACATCGGTCCGTTTCACACCCTTGGCTGGCCGCAGGATACGACCGCACTGGACGAGGGTTTCATTCAGGACGAGCACTTCTTGAATCTGTGTGATGCCATCCTCGAGTCCCGCGAAAAAGTATTCATGAGTCAGATTCAAGATTTCGAAGAAGGCATTCTTGCCATCGTCTTCGATTCTCTCGATCGTCTCCAACACATGTTCCGCCGAGATCGAGAGGACGTTGTCGAATCCTGGTACCTGAAATTGGATGCCTTGTTCGGCCGCATCGTCGATCAAATCCAAAAGAACGGCCACAAAGACGCAAGGATCCTGGCGCTTTCCGATCACGGTTTCAACAGCTTCGACTACAAAGTCCACCTGAATCGTCGGCTCATCGAGCAGGATTATCTGGTCCCTTCAAGCGCCGAAGATCGAGGCGGACTTCAAGACGTCCTCTGGCAGAAGACACGCGCTTACGCGATAGGACTGTCGAGTATTTATCTCAACAGGTCCGGACGAGAGAAAGACGGCATTGTTACAGAAAGCGAGCAGGCATCGTTAACAGCCCGGATCAAGGATGATTTGCTCTCCTGGAAAGGCCCCGACAACCGCCCGGTCGTGCGGACGGTGTGGACGTGCGAGGAGGCCTTCCATGGCCCACTCACGCCCTTCGCCCCGGATCTCGTCGTGGGGTTCAACGCCGGATACCGCGCATCGGGCCAGACGGGACTCGGGAATTGGGAAGCCCACGCACTCGAAAAGAACCTCGATCATTGGGGGGCGGACCACTGCATCGACCCGGGCCTCGTGCCGGGTGTGCTGTTTGCCAATACGAGCCTGGAGCAGTTCCCCAACCCCTCGTACGCCGATGTCCCCGACCTGGTCATCGGCGGAAAATTCCAACCTCGTGAAACGACCTCCGCGCCGCAGCCCCCGGCTACGAGCGATGAGGATCGGGAAACCCTGGAAGAAAGGCTCAAGGATCTTGGCTATCTTTAGGAATCGGTTTTCGTCAGAAGAATTGATCCAGATCTTCGTGGCCTGTTCCTTCCCGATCCATGTCTGGGCGATCCCCAACATGCTCCGCGATGTCCCTTCCTGGCTGCTTCACTTTACGAAAAGTGAACTTGCCGCGGTTGTATCCTACACGCTGACCTTCATGCTCTTCGAGAGCATTCTTGTATTCGCCTGCATTTTGATCCTGGGGTTGCTGATCCCCAAACGCTG